>CAZYNY010000001.1:0-9830 GCA_964648095.1 uncultured Nitrospirota bacterium
TACGGAAAACTATTATGTCACCATCAGACTTTAAAGCGGGTTTTGTATCGATAGTCGGTCGCCCTAACGTCGGGAAGTCGACCCTATTAAACCGGATCTTAAATGAGAAGGTAGCTATAGTCTCAAGTAAACCCCAGACCACAAGGAACAGGATTGTTGGTATAAAGCACCTTAAAGATGCGCAGATCATCTTCCTGGATACACCGGGAATACATAAACCCAAATTTGCGATGAACAGGAGGATGGTAAAGATAGCAATGGAGACGCTGGAGGACGGCGACCTTATCCTTTTTATGGTAGAGGCAACGTCTCCGCCGGGCAGCGGGGACCGGTTCATATTGGAGGAGATGAAGCGAGCAGAGAAACCGGTATTCCTCCTGATAAATAAGGTTGATCTTGTCAAGAAGGAGATGATCCTTCCCCTGATAGATGAATATTCGAAGTTGATGGATTTTAAAGAGATCGTTCCTGTATCCGCATTAAAAGGAGATAATGCTGAACACCTGGTCGAGACGATGGTCAAATATCTCCCTGTTGGGGAGCCTTTTTATCCGGATGATATGGTAACAGACCAGACACTGAGGTTTATGGCTGCCGAGATAATAAGAGAGAAGATCTTTAAGAAGACGAGAGAGGAAATCCCTTATTCGGTAGCGGTATTAATAGAAGAGTTTCTGGAAAAGAATGAGAAGGGCCTGACCAGGATCAAGGCCGTAATCATAGTTGAAAAAGATTCGCAGAAAGGTATTATCATAGGAAAATCTGGTGAGATGTTAAAGGCAATTGGTACTGAGGCGCGACAAGACCTTGAGGATCTGATCGAGTCAAAGGTATTCCTTGAACTTTGGGTAAAGGTGAAAAAAGACTGGCGTCAGGACGAGAATATCCTGACAGAAATGGGACTATAGGAGATAGAACTTATGGGTCATAAGGAGCACAAAGAGAAATCGATCAGGAATGTAGACTGCAAGGTAATAACAGTAAGCGATACAAGGACGGAAGAGAACGATTCATCCGGCCAGGCAATAATAAAGATGCTAAAGGATAACCTACATACCGTTTCATTATACCGGATTGTTAAAGATGAACCGTCAGAGATAAGGAGGGTCATTGAATTCGGAGGACTCAACTCCGGTATACAGGCGATTATCTTAAATGGAGGAACAGGTATATCAAAAAGGGACTCTACCTATGAGGTAGTAAGAAGCCTGATAGAAAAGAGGCTTGATGGGTTCGGCGAGATATTCAGATACTTAAGCTACAAGGAGATAGGGCCTTCTGCAGTTATGAGCAGGGCTGTTGCAGGGACATATAAGGGGCGGATTGTCTTTTCCATGCCCGGATCTGAAGGGGCCGTCAGGCTTGCCATGGAAAAGATCATACTCCGTGAGATGGGTCATATGGTCTGGGAGATCAACAGATGAGGTTTGAGGAACCTCTCTTTAAGGAGAATAAGGTACTTTTTGGTCACGATGATACTGAAGGGATAGTTGCGGTCGAGTCTACTGAAGAGGATAAAATAGAGGTCTTTTATAAGAAGGGTGATGAAATAGTATCTGAGACGGTTCTCTCGCAGCCTTTTATTCTTCTTGAAGATAAAGACCTTCTCTCGGGCTGGGAGGGGAATTTTTCTCTAAAGAAGTTAAATGGAGAAGAATATTACAGATACATGGTATCTCTTGCCGGATGGAAAGAATTGCAGACCCTGGTAAGGCACCTTACCAAAAAGACAGGTTGCACCCAGGGGGCATTTGATGCCCCCTTCTATTTTTTAAATGACCCTGTGAATCAGTATTTGTTGATCTCCGGCAGGACGCTTTTTAAAGGGATGAGATTTGATGATCTTATCCGGATGCAGATTGATATAGAGACTTACTGCGCTGAGGGCTTTGAATTCTCAAACCCTAACAGAGAGGAAGACAGGATAATTGTGATCTCCATGTCAGACAACAGGGGCTGGGAAAAGGTGATCTCAGGATCCGATCTGACTGAGCCGGACATGATAAGGTCTATGATTTGTGAGATTGACAGGATCAATCCTGATGTAATGGAAGGGCACAACATCTTTAATTTCGACTTGAATTATATAGAGACAAGGGCCAGAAGACACGGAATTAAACTTGACATAGGGCGTGGCAGGAGGGCCTTGAGGTCCCATCCGTCAAGGCTGAATATTGCCGAGAGGACAATTACATATACAAAATATGAGGCATATGGAAGGCATATTATGGATACCTGGATACTGGTCCAGATGTATGATGTTACTGCCAGGAACCTTGAAAGCTATGGATTAAAAGATGTGGCACGGCATTTTAATCTTGCCTCTCCAGAGAGGACGTATATTGACCCGGGGAAGATAAACTGGCATTTTGACCATGACCTGAAGACCCTTTTGAGGTATGCCCTTGATGATGTAAGGGAGACGAGGATGATAAGCGGGCTCTTAAGCCAGGGCTTCTTCCATCAGGCCCAGATCTTTCCTTATTCATTCCAGAATACTATTCTGAGGGGGAATGCAACAAAGATCGATTCGCTCTTCCTGCGGGAGTATATCAGGGCGGGAGAGTCTATCCCCAAACCGGCAGCGCAGAAGGAGTTTGAAGGCGGATATACTGATATGCTTTTTCAGGGTGTTATTGACCGGATACTCTACTGCGATGTCCAGTCCCTCTATCCCTCCATTATGCTTACCTTCGGCTATTTTCCCAGGAGGGACAGATTAAGTATATTTGCAACCCTCCTGTCTGACCTCAAAGACTTCAGGCTTGCCGCAAAGGAGATGAAGATGAGGGCAGCATCAGTGGATGAGGCAAAATATTTTGATGCCCTGCAGTCTACCTTTAAGATCCTGATAAACTCGTTTTATGGATATCTTGGGTTTGCATACGGACACTTCAGTGATTTTGACGAGGCAGAGAGGGTTACATCAAAGGGAAGGGACTTAATCAGGTTCATGGTCAATTGGCTTCAGGAAAATGGGTGCAGGGTGATAGAGATAGATACCGATGGGATCTATTTTGTGCCCCCTGAAAGTATAAGGGAGGAAGACGGGGAGACGCGGCTTGTTTTAAGGCTTTCTTCAGTCCTTCCGGAGGGGATAAATCTTGAACTGGCCGGGAGATACAGGTCGATGTTTAGCTATAAGATAAAGAACTATGCCCTCCTCGATTACAATGACAAGGTTACAATAAAGGGATCAGGGCTTAGATCCAGAGGACTTGAGCTCTTCCAGAGAAGATATATGGAAAAGATGATAGGATATCTGCTAAGAGGGGAACCTCAGAAAATAGGGGAGCTCTACAGTGGATATATTGAGGATATTGAATCCCACAGATGGGATAAGAAGATGTTTGTCAAGACCGAGACCCTCCAGGAATCCCTGGCCTCTTACAACGAGAAGGTAAAAAATAAGAAGAGGAACCAGGCCGCGGCCTATGAACTTGCCGGGAAGTCTGGCCGCAACTATCAGGCAGGGGATCAGATCTCCTATTATGTTACAGGGAATGAGAAAGGGGTAAGGGTTTTTGATAATTGTAAGCTTGCCTCCTTTTATGATCCGGATAACCCCGATGAGAATGTGGAATATTATAAGAATAAGCTGGAAGAGCTATATGAAAAATTCAGGACTTTTATAAAAATAGGTGACTCCATAGACCCCGATTTTATGATTCAATAATCTTCCCCATTTTAATCACCATACTGCAATGATTAATGCCATAATAGTATGGAATGAGCCGATAATCTGGGACATCCATTATTATGATATCCGCCTGTTTTCCTGGCTCAAGTGATCCAATCTTATCTCCCATATCAATGGCATAGGCACCGTTTATTGTGGCTGCACATATTGCCTCTGCTGGTGTCATATGCATCTGGGTACAGGCCAGGGAGACAATCATCTGCATGTTAAGTGTTGGGGATGACCCTGGGTTAAAATCGGTGGCCAGGGCTACGGGGATACCTTCATCTATGAGTCTCCTTGCAGGGGGATATCTCCTAAGACCTAAATGGAAGACAGGGCCTGGAAGGAGCGTTGCAATCACACCGGACATCTTTAATGCCTTGATCCCATCTTCACTTATATAATCCAAATGGTCTGCTGATAGGGCCTTGAGTTCTGCTGCAACCATTGCCCCGCGGGAATCTGATATTTGTTCTGCGTGTATCTTTAACTTTAACCCTGATTTTTTTGCCGCTTTAAGAATCCTCATGGCCTCATCGGGAGTAAAATATCCCTTCTCACAGAAGACATCACAAAAGTAAGCAAGTTTTTCCCTTTCTATTACAGACAGCATCTCATTAATTATGAGCCTTATATATCCCTCCCTATCTTCTTGATATTCATCCGGCACGGCATGGGCGCCTAGAAACGTTGGTATGATATCAAGCGGACCTTCACCCGACGCCTTCTTGAATATCTTAAGCATCCTGATCTCATTGTCCAGGTCAAGACCGTAGCCGCTCTTTGCCTCGATAGCTGTTGTTCCGTATCTTAAGAATTTCTCAATGAACCCCTTCAGATTTTGATATAGTATCTCATCAGAGGCATCCCTGAGCCTCCTTACGCTGTTTCTTATACCGCCTCCCGACCTTGCAATCTCATCATATGTGGAACCTTTTATCCTCATCTCGTATTCTTCGATCCGGGGAGATGCAAAGAGCGGATGTGTATGGCTGTCAACAAAACCCGGCATTATTACCTTGCCTTCTGCCTCTACTATCTTGTATTTTCCAATCTTTGAGGAGGGGTCCTTGTAATATATATCTGAGATGATGCCGTCCCTGATAAGGAGAGAGCCCTTTTCTATCAGGCCCAGCCCGCCCATCTCCTTCCCGGATCTGGGTCTTTTGGGGCCCGAAAGGGTGATTAGCTGGGAGGCATTTCTTATGAGGATGGGATCTTCTTTTGGGATCAGGGTTTTGGGGGCAGGGTTCAGGGTGTAGGGTGTAGGGTGTAGGGATTGCTGGGCATCATCATTTTTTATTCTTTTGATCATCTTTTTTTATTTCTTCGGCCCCGTGATCTCCGCCAAGACCTTTGATTTTTGCCTGGGCCTCTCCTGAGTAGGGGGAGGAAGTAAAGCCTGTTATGATCTCCCTGTATTTCTTGATAGCTTCATCCTTGTTTCCCATCTGTTCAAGTATCCTCCCGGACTCATAAAGGGATTGATCCCTGTTTTTCGCCAATTCTAAACCTGCCGCTTTATTGAAACTCTCCAGGGCATTCTGGTTGTCACCCTTTGCAAGATAGGCGAAACCGAGGCGTTGATAGACCAGGGGTACCAGGTCTCTTCTCTCAGGATATTTCTGTAAAAAAACCTTGTATACATTTATAGCGGAATCGTATTCTTTGATCTCCATATGCGCATTGCCAAGGTAATAACTTGCAATAGGGGCGCTGTTGCTCCATCCGTAATCGGAAAGGATCTTCTGATAGATTTCAATCGCCTTCTTTAGGTCTTGACCCGTCTTTTCCCTGTCCGAGCCGAAGTAGTATCGTGAGGCATCATATTCAAGCCTCACCGCCTTGTTATTATCCATCCTGCCCTTAATATTAAAGACCGCATAGGCAACTCCTATGGCAATTACTATTGCAAATCCCACAAGGAGATGTTTAACGTTTTCTCTTGAAAAGAGGACCAACCTCTCCATGGTTGATATAAATTCGTCCGGCTCTTTAAGTTGTTTTTTTTGGTCTATCTTTATCTTGTAAGCCACTATCTCCCCCCTGTTATCTTCTTGAGTAGTCTCTCTGAATTTTTTATTACCTCCATTGTCTGTGCCTGAGAAAGCCCTGAGCCTAAGATCAGGTCTCTTGCCATATCATCTCCCATCAGGTCGTGGGGTGAATGTGCATCTGTATTGAATACCAGCCTTGCACCGACCTCAGTAGCTATCCTGGCGACATGCCCGTTTGTAAAGGAGTGTCCGGCCCTCCCTGATAGTTCAAGGCATATATCCCTTTCCGCAGCCATCTTTGCCTCTTCAATGCCGATGATACCGGGATGGGCAAGGATATCTATATCAGATCCGACAGCCGCCTTGTTGGTCCCGGGCGGCACTGGCTCAACCCTGGTTTCTCCGTGTACCAATATCACCTTTGCACCAAGGCCTCTTGCCTCCCTTGCAAGTTCGGATATAAGTTCAGGAGGATTGTGGGTAAGCTCTACCCCGGGAAGGGCTATAATATTTGAGAACCTGGTTATCTGATTGCAGACGCGTACAAGTCTTGGGATTATGAAATCCAGGTTTGATGCGTCTGCATGGTCGGTGATGGCTATTGCCGTATAGCCTCTCACAAAGGCCCTCCGCACAAGCTCAGACGGAATAAGTTCCCCGTCGGAGAAGATGGAATGTGTATGAAAGTCAATCATCTTAATATATAGTCTGTACTTCTAATTAATTGGGAGATTCTATAAGATTAGGAGGGACAAAGTCAATTTGTCCTGAACTATGCCTTGCTTGACATCGGCCATATCTGAAACTATACTTTACTTGTTTAAACGATATTTTTAACGGAATATTTGGGATCTGTCTGATGCATCAAAGATTATACCTAAGGGTAGGGGATCATGTGATCCATATGAGGTATCCCCAATGGGGACAGGGCAACGTAGTAGAGGTGAAGACCTCTATAGTCGCAGGAGGGTTCTGCCTTGCAAGGATCTTGTTTGGCGACGGGGTTGAGAGGTCGTTCAATAATAGCCTTGATGATTATTCCTGTTGCTATTTTTCAGGCCTAAGGGTCTGCTCAGAGGTCGTTAATGATGAGAGAAAGAGGATGAGGCGCGGTTCTCCGGCCTGATAGACAGATCAATTTGTAAACTGCAAAAGGTTTCCATCTCCTCTATTTTTAGTTCAATATGATGGGGATTGCAATTCGCCGGGATTTATTAACAAAAAAATGTTCTAATCCCTGCTTAAAGGGTTGGCAAAAACCTCGACATGGGATTCGCTTGAGATTTCTCCGTCATTTAACTATACTTTTAAAGATATGTTTGAGGATCAATTAAGAATAATCCCCTTTTACACAGGGGATAAGACCCTAGATGATGCCTTGAGGAATAAAAAAAGCCTTAAGATATTATGGCTTGAGATACTATTTAATGACCGCATCCCATGGGAAGATTACTTTAATCTACAGGAAATTAAGATTGCCCATGAGAAGGCATCTATCTGGTATCATCATTTCAAGACGATGGTGGATGCGTCCGTGAAGAGGAAACCGCTTGGAGAACAAAAAGGGGTGATAGACGAAAGAGAATACCGGAAATTCCTGGAGGTATTGAATTTTGTCTCAGGTTAATCTTGAAAAGATCATTGACCTCCTCAAAGAATTTGCATGGAGCAGGAAGAACAATCTTCAGATAATACTTGTCGGGGGATTGGCTGTTCAATACCTCACCCAAAGATACAGCCCTTTTTGCATTCCGCAAGAATGTAGATATCTTTATTTCAATGCTGAAAAAGTAATCAAAGATACCTGTCCGGATTTTCTGATGCGTCCGGTACTTTGCACAAGACAGGGTTTGCCCCAAGTTTATAGATAGGAACTACTTTGGAGGTAGGGATTGCGACGATCATATCGTCCTCCTTTCCTCTTTCTCTGACCCTCCTTTTCTCCTTTTTAGCCGGGGGGATCATGCCAAAGCACGTTCCCACCGCTGTGCACGTTCTGTCAACGCATCGATATATTTAGGCCAATCATGTAATGTCGCTGGGTCAAAATCTGCGCCGTTCGGCCAAACCAACGTCTGGACTTCGGGGTCAATCTGCACCTGATTGAACAAGGCTAAATCGCGCAATGGCTCGTACATCTCGCCGGAAAGAATCGGTCGAAAGTTGATGATTTGTTCCGTGTTATCGTCGAATTGCACGCGCAAAGCATAGGGTGCAATAATTTCAAATGAAAGAACGCGATAAATTAGATGGGACATTCCACCCTCCTTATTTTAGTGGATCAATAGGTAGGGGCTTCCGGCCCCCCTGTAACCGGCCCCAGTCGGTCGATAGCTCGGCTTGATGCAGCTCCGCCCAAGCCTCCACGAGACGCTGTTGCCGTTTTTGGCAGCGACCCTGAAATGATCTCAATTGGATCGATGCCGTAAACTGCGACCTGATCTTGGAAGTAAGCATGAAAATGGGGTGTATGGTGTGACATGTTTATCTCGGCATACATGCGAATAATAATTCCAAAAAACCGGCTGAGCTCTGGCATAAGTGCATTTTAGCATGATACAAGAAAATTATAAACTCGCGAACCAGGGGGCGGCAGTCAAGACCGTACCCCATTACGATTTCAAGATTATCATGAACAATTGTTAGACCCTTTTTCTATTCTTTTGAATTTGAAAGATCGAGCAAGGCTTCTGGATGTTTAGCAGCAACCATTAACAAAACACGTGCCGGTCCTTCTGGTTTCCGTCGTCCCTGTTCCCAGTTACGAAGCGTTGCTACACTTATCCCCATAAGAGAAGCGAATTTGTCCTGAGATAGACCATAATGTTCACGTATTTTCCGCACCTCAGATTCTGGGTATTCAAAAGTGCGTGATAGCTTCATTACACCTTTCATAATCGCTCCGCCCTGCTTCACACTTTCAAGCAGTTCCTCAAATAGTTCTTTTTTCATAAGTATTCCCTTTCAATAACTTTTCTCAGTTGCCTGAGTTGTTCAGATGTTAAATCATCCTGCTCACTTTTGAGATAGGCAAAAAGGAGAAGAATGATGTCCTTCAACATAAACCAATAATATATAACCCTAATACCGCCCCTCTTTCCATGTCCTCCCGCAGACCACCGAAGCTTTCGCAGACTACCGCTACCGGGAATAACCTTACCAATATCCGGTCTGTTGACCAAATGAATCTGCAAGAGCCGATATTCTTCATCAGAGAGGATTGCCTGAATTCGTCGCGTGAATATCGGAGTCTCAATAATGAGCATCATTTATTATACGTCAATGGCGTAGATTGTGCAAGTGAAAATTTATTAGGCCAACTAATCTGATTATTTAACTGTGAAATTAAGGCGTGGCCATCGGCCATCGCCTTGAATGCCTTGATGTTGGTTCTATACTGCTATAGCTTCAATAACTTTCCAGTCGTCTGATTTATGAGAAGCTTGCCATAAATCATAGTTCTGCTGCAAGTTGAGCCACAATTCAGGTGTTGTTTTGAATGCTTTTGACAAACGCAACGCCATATCAGGAGTAATAGAACCATTCTCATTTACTATTTTGGACAATGTTTTTCTCGATACCCCAAGCCTACTCGCGAGCTCTGATATAGTCAAGGACAGAGGCTCCAAATAATGTCTTTTTAAAATACCGCCTGGATGTGTCGGGGGTCTTCTTCTTATCCTCATTTTATATCCTCCTAATGATAATCTATGTAATCAACATTAAAGGCATTGCCTTCTTGGAAGCTAAAGACAACTCTCCAATTCCCGGAGACTTTAACTGCCCATAATCCTTTCATTTTACCCTTAAGTTGATGCAAATCAGAGCCTGGGGATTTCATATCTTTTACTTCTTTAGCAGCGTCAAGCCTATCAATAATATCAGCCAATTTTTGTGCATGTTGGGCTTGAATTCCCTTCTTCGTGCCATCATAAAAAAAATCTTTCAACCCCTTGTGCGCAAAACTCTTGATCACTTATTTAAGTGTAACCAGAAAGGTTACATATGTCAAGGATAATTTGAATTGTGGCTCGCGGATGGTGTTATTAATCAATAGAACGCCAGCATCAGCGGCGATGCGGAGCGCCGTCCGCTGGTAATAATTTGTTAGGCAGTCTTTTGAGCTATCAAATCTTTATTGGACATCAAGC
>CAZYNY010000001.1:9840-58547 GCA_964648095.1 uncultured Nitrospirota bacterium
CGTGTATGATAGGATTGTTTTTAAATCCATCTTTTTAGAGGCATGAAGGATTTCAATCCCTACTATCTTGTCCTCAGAAGTCGTATCTAAATTAACCACTTCAGTTATTTCTATGACCCCTTCTGGAATCTCATCACCCAGCTTTAGGTACAAGGCGTCTACTTCATCGTCATAATATACTTTCATCTTTTTCTTCCTTTCTTCAAAGGATAGTTTGTTACTACCGTTATTATATCAGAACCATCCCCTTTACTTTTTTAAAAAAATCTTGAAATAATAAGAGATTAAAGGTACCTTATAAAGAAAAGAAGCGAATTATGGATGAAAAAAGAGAGATAGAATCCTTAAGAGAAATACTTTATAGGCTTAGACAGGAAGGTAAAGTCAAGATTGCCCTTCTTTATGGTTCTTATTCCAGGGGCGCGTCCCACAAGAGGTCTGATATAGACCTTGCAATATTTATCGGCCCAGGAAATAAAGAAGAGGAGATGGAAATGATGGATGAAATTCTAATGTCTGCTGAAAAGGATATCTCCATCTTAAGACTCGATGATGAGGACGAGTCCCCTTTTGTTATAAAGGAAGCGCTAAAAGGTATGCATCTTGTTGAACCCGATCTTGATACCCTTTATGAGGTATCTCATAGGGTCCTCCATGATTGCGAGGAGATAAGGTTTAGGAGATCCCTAAGTGGTTGATAGAAAGATTAGCCGCCTCTTCGCCTTCATAGATGAAACAATAGATTACTTCCTCTCAAGGATAGAAAATATTGACAGAGATCGCTACTTTGCCGATAGAGACAAGAGGAATATACTTGATAAAAGTATAAATGACATTATTCTGTGTCTTGTAGATCTTTCTGAGGAGTGTTTAAAGAAAAACAAAAGGGATATTCCAGATTCATATAAGGACACTATCCTTGCCTGTCATGAATTCCTTGGGGATATTGTTCTAAAGGTTGCACCCCTTGTGAAGCATCGTAATGAGGCAATACATCAATATTTAAAGATAAACTGGCAGAACATTGTTACGGTAAAGAATAGAGTCGTAGAGATAAGAGGATTTGTCGATAAAATTAAGAGGATTTTTAATTTTGACGGTCAAGGGGAATAAAGAGATCGGCTTTACAGTACATCAGGGGTCACACATTATGTATGTGACCCCTGATGTCTCGGAATAGGTTGAGAAATGTTAGTTCCTTGGTTTTGATACCAATCGTGATTACCACCGTGCCTGATGAATATACAACAGGGTAAGTGTCCTTAGGACAAATTGACGTTTGAATGTCCGTGTGATATCATTATTATAGATATTTTAGGAAGCTTGATGAAAAGATATAAGGGCAGAACAGTGATAGCATTAATTGCGGGGGTCTACATTCTCACCCTCTTCTGTGGATCAATTTTTGCCTGCATTCTCTCAGACATGGAGAAAGGGGTCGTGACGATGGCCCGGTGCTCTTCAAGCTCTGATCAAAGTGGAGATAAGAACAAAAACGTCTGTGTTTCCTCCGAAACTGCCCAGAGTCAAAACCATATCAAATTGCCCCAGGTTATAAAAGAGATCAGGGCACTCACCTTTTTAGATCAGGATCAGATCTTACAAACAAATCAAGGAGTTCTGATCCAGGTATATTCAATTCTCAGAGAAAAGATATATATGCCAGATAAGGTAGAGATCTTCATAAAAGATCTAAGCCTCCGCCTCTGATATCATTCTTTCAAATCAGCCCAATTAATTCTCTGGTAGTTTCATCAGTAGTCATTAAGTTATGAGGATCTATAAGGAATATTCCTTATAGAATAAGTAATAACTGTAAAAAGGAGGACTAAAATGAAGATAAAGAGACTTATAGGTATCTTGATTGCAGCGCTTTTCCTGGCGGGTACGGCAATGCTTGCAGATGCCGCAAAGGCGCCAATCTCCTTGATATTAGATTCCTATGGATTCTATGTTGAGGAAGGGGGAATCATAAAGGAGTTCCCGGCGCCAATAGGTGTTGCTACTATAAAAGAGAAGGAGGATGGAACAGAGATCTCAATAGAGGCAAAGGGTCTTCCTGTTTCCTGTGAATTTAAGGTCTATACGATTGATCAGAAAAATGAAAAGACATTCAGCGTAGTGAAAGAGGTTCATACCTTCAGGAGCGATGAGGGAGGCCGAGGACAATCCAGTTTTACAATTCCATTACAACAAATGTGGCCTCCACTTCTAAGTAGCAGTGGGATTTGGAGTAGCATAGAGGTTAAGATGAACCCTGATTGTGCCAGGTACACGGATATCTCCCAGAAGGTTCTTGCCTTGGATCTGGGAAGGGCGATAAGGTAAGCTCTAAGATCCCTTTTTCACAAATTCGGATGGCGGAGGATAAAACCGCCATCCGAAATTTTTCACATGCATGGGGTCACCGATGAAATATCCAATTTTGGTCAACAAAGGGATTGCGGGTGCCGCAAATTGACGTTTATATATCAGTATGATATCTTTGTTACAGATATTCTAAGGAAGCTTCATGAAAAGATATAAGGCCAGAACAATAATAGTATTGATTACCGGTGTTTCAATCCTGACCCTCTTTTGCGGGACGATATTTGCCTGCCTTATCCCTATCAGTATAGATTCTAATAAAGATCTGATGGCTGGATGTGTTTCCAATGGCAGCCAGAAAGGGGATAAGACACAAGAGACCTGTTATTCAACTGAGTTTACCCATGCTCAACACCATATCAAACTGCCCCAGGATATAAGGGAGATAAAGGCTTCTGCCTTTCTAGATCTGGATCAGGACCTATATCCTGCCAGGGCAATCCTCATTCAGAGGATTACTGATGCCTTTTTTAGTGATGTTATCCTGCAAAAGATAGATATCTTCACAGAGTATCAAAACCTTCGCCTCTGATACCACTTCTTTAAATCAATCATCTTTAAATATTTTTTCTGTTTCTAAAATTTGCAATTCCATTACTTTTGGAGATTTTTTATGAGAATTATACTAGTCTTTTTGACAATTATACTGTTGCCATACATGGCGCTAGCAATTGATAGTGGAGAAAAGCTTGACCTGAATCTACTAATAGAAGAAGCCCTTAAGTCAAACCCTGAGATCGAAGCTGCACGCCAGGAATGGGAGGCGATGAAAGAGGGGATCCCCCAGGCCAGATCCCTGGAGGATCCACAGTTTAGCATTACCCAATGGTCGATTCCTTCAAATTTTAATATCGGCAATGCCGATGAGACCTGGTATGGGATAGGACAGGCCTTTCCGTTTCCCGGAAAGCTGCAACTAAAGGGCCAGATATCGGCAAAAGAGGCGGATATAAGCGGGGAGGGGTATCTGGCAAAGGTTCGTGAGGTGGCGGCTAAAATAAAATCAGCATATTATCAACTCTCTCTGATCCATAAAGCCATTGACCTTCACCTGGAACACCAGGCTTTACTGGAAGAATTCATCACGATTGCAGAACAAAAATATGCGGTAGGGCAGGTCTCCCAGCAGGACATCCTCAAGGCCCAGGTCGAGCTTTCCAAGCTTCACAACAGCCTCCTCTTGCTGGAACAAGAGAAGATCTCGAACCAGGCAGAGATAAATAGACTGCTCAATCGTTCACCGGAAGGTCTTTTGGGACGGCCTGAAGAATCAAGCTTCAGGCCCTTTACTATGACCTTAGAAGGGTTAGAGCAGATGGCCCTTAGAGAAAAGCCGGAGTTAATGGCAGCAAATTTCACTATTGAAAGGAGCGAAAAAGCTAAGGCCCTTGCCAAAAAGAACTATCTTCCTGATTTCATGGTAGAGATCCAGTATTGGGATGTACATACCGGCCCCAACAGGTGGATGGCTATGGGTAAGATCAATCTCCCCTGGATCTTCAGGGCCAAGTATGATTCCAGGACCAGGCAGGCTAAAGCAGAAGAGGATCGGGCCAGGGCTGACTATTTGTCGCTGCGCAACCAGACCCAGTTTGAGATCAAGGATCTCTTTGTCAGGATCAAGACATCTGAGCATCTCATCCAGGTTTACAAGGATGGTATACTGCCGCAGGCAGAGCAATCTCTGGCAGCCGCCAGGATAGGCTACCAGGCTGGGAAGGCAGATTTCTTAAACCTAATTGATAGCGAGCGTACACTGCGTGATTTTCAGTTGGAATACTATGAAGCTTTAACCCAATATGAGCAGTCTATCGCTAAGTTAGAGCGTGTAGTAGGAGGAGAGTTAAAGTATTAAGGTATTATAGTTAACGACAAAAGAAAGTTGTCATTTCGAAGGAGCGGAGCGACTGAGAAATCTTAAGATTCCTCACTTTGTTCGGAATGACAGGTATTCAATGTCAACTTCTTTAAGACGTTTACTATAGTTATTTTAATTACTTAAGGAATTTAGTGAAGGAGGTAAGAAGAAGATGAAAACCAAGATAATATTATCCTTTGTGGGCGGTTTCTTTGTTGCCATGATCTTGGCCGGGGCAGTGTGGCGCTTCCATGACAGGATAGAGGAGATGATCCCAGGCCCAATTTTACGAAAGATGCCCGGGATGCCCATTGATGGTTCACCCCAGGCAGTGAAGATGGAGGATATGCCCGGCATGGAGATGGGTGGCAGCACGGACCAGAAAGGGATTGCACAGGTAGCTGTCATGGTTCCTCTTGCCAGGAGGCAACTGATCGGGGTGAAGAGTGAGACCATAGAAGAGAGGGCCATTGAAACCGTGATCCGCACTGTAGGTACCGTGGACTATGACGAACGGAGGATGCGCCAGATCAATCTCAGGGTCTCCGGTTGGATCACAAAACTATTCGTAGATTACACTGGAAGATCGGTGAAGAAGGGAGGTCCCTTATTTACGCTCTATAGCCCTGACCTGGTCTCTACCCAGGAGGAATATCTCCTGGCAAAGAGGACCCTGGAGCGGGTTAAGGCGAGCACAATGACCCATATCCGGAGCAATGCAGAGAATCAGGTGGAGTCGGCCAGGAACAGACTCCTATTATGGGGCCTTACCGAGAAGCAGGTAAGCCAATTAGAACAGGGAGAAAAACCGCAGATGGAGACCACGATATATTCACCTATTGATGGTGTTGTTACCAAAAAGACAACCCTCCAGGGGATGTATGTGACCCCTGAGATGAACCTTTATGAAGTTGTTGACCTATCTGTTGTCTGGGTCTATGCCGATATTTATGAATATGAGATACCACAAGTCAAGGCAGGTCAGGATGTAACGGTGACCCTTGCCTCTTATCCAGGTGAGACCTTTAAAGGCAGGGTGGTCTATATCTATCCTTATCTCAGCACAGAGACCCGGACAGTAAAGGTCAGGATGGAATTCCCAAATCCAGACGGCAAACTTAAACCCGGAATGTATGGGAATGTGGAGATCAGGATAAAGGCAGGGAGGAAGCCGGCTATACCACAAGAGGCTGTGCTCGACTCTGGTATCCGGAAACTCGTCTTCATCGATCGGGGAGAAGGTATGTATGAACCGAGGGAGGTCAAACTCGGCCCCAGGCTGGATAACTATTATGAGATCCTTGATGGGGTTAAAGCAGGCGATAGGGTGGTCACATCTGCAAACTTCCTGATCGATTCTGAAAGCAAGCTCATGGCGGCAACGAGTATGATGGGGGCCCTTGGCATGGGCGGTATCCGGATGGAGCAGGCCCGGATGGGTAAGATGGAGGGGGAGATGGAGATGGGAGGAATGAAGGGGATGAAAGGAATGGAGACAGCCCAGGCGCCGGGGTCTATGGAGCAGACTGTGGATGGCTTAACCCTTACCGTAACCACTATGCCTAAACCACCAAAGAAGGGAGAAAACATAATACATCTGTCGATAAAATCAAAGGAGGGTCCTGTCACAGATGCCAAGGTCACAATCTCTTATACCATGGTGATGCCCGGGATGGGGTCAGAGACGGTCGAGGCAAGACACGCAGGAGAGGGGATCTATGAGGCCAAGGTAGACCTTGGGATGAAGGGCGGATGGAATATCGATGTGTCGATCGAACGGGGGAAGGCAAAACCAATCAAGGCAAACTTTACTATTCAGGCAGGGAAGTAAGATGATTAATCGTGTCATTGAGTATAGCGCAAAGAACCCATTTATGATCTTCCTGGCTGTTTTCTTCCTCTCGGCATGGGGCTATTGGGCCGTTACCAGGACGCCACTTGATGCGATACCGGATCTGTCGGATGTCCAGGTAATCATCTATACGGAGTGGTCGGGCCGTAGTCCCAACCTGGTTGAAGACCAGATCACCTATCCCATCGTTACATCTATGCTTGGGGCGCCTAAGGTAAAGTATGTCCGTGGGTCCTCTGACTTCGGTTTTTCTTATGTCTATGTGATCTTCCAGGATGATACCGACATCTACTGGGCCCGGAGCCGGGTATTAGAGTATATGAGCAAGATCGCAGGGAGGCTTCCTGAAGGGGTTAATCCGATCCTTGGGCCTGATGCAACTGGGGTTGGATGGGTATACCAGTATGCTATAGTAGATGAAACAGGCCGGCATGACCTGGCAGAGCTCCGCTCTTATCAGGACTGGTACCTACGCTATCAGCTCCAGGCTATCCCCGGAGTGGCTGAGGTGGCCTCTATCGGGGGATTTGTCAAACAATATCAGATCAATGTAGATCCAAACAAGCTCGTGGCCTACAACATACCCTTTAACAGGCTGACCCAGGCGATCAGGATGAGCAATAATGACGTGGGTGGCCGTTCTATTGAGATGAGCGAGCGGGAGTATATGATAAGGGGGCGGGGATATATCCAGACTTTGAATGATATTGAGGTTATACCCCTTGGTGTTGGCCAAAATGGCGTCCCCATTCTTTTAAGGGATGTAGCTGTAATCAGCCTCGGGCCTGAGATGCGGCGAGGGCTTGTTGAACTGGATGGGAAGGGGGAGGTGGTAGGGGGCATTGTAGTCATGCGCTATGGCGAGAGCGCACTCAATGTTATTAACAGGGTAAAGGCTAAATTGAAAGAGATTGAGCCTACCTTACCTCAGGGTATCAAGATAGTTACAACATATGACCGTTCAGACCTGATCTTACGCGCTATTGCCACACTCAAAGAGACATTGATCGAGATTACACTGGTAGTCAGCCTTGTGAGCATCATATTTTTATTTCACTTCCGCTCGGCCCCTGTGGCCATCTTGCCCCTTCCCATCGCAATCCTCTTTTCATTCATTGCGATCTATTATCTTGGGTTTACATCAAATGTCATGTCATTAGGCGGCATCGCAATAGCCATCGGCGTCATGGTAGATGCAGCGATTGTGATGATAGAAAATGCCCACCATAGGCTTGAGCAGATCCGGCCAGGAGAGGATCGCACCCAGGTAATTATTAATTCCTCCAGGGAATTAGGCCGCCCCCTCTTCTTTTCGCTCCTAGTTGTCACCGTCTCCTTCATGCCGGTTTTTACCTTAGAGGCGCAGGAGGGTCGACTCTTTCAACCCCTTGCCTTCACGAAGACCTTTGCGATGTTCTTTGCCTCGATCCTCTCGATTACCCTTGTCCCGCTGCTCATGGTCTATCTTATCCGTGGAAAGATTACGCCCCTTGCAAGGAACCCGATCAACCGGGCTCTAATTACCATCTACACCCCTGTGGCCCGCTTCTGCCTCAGGCATGGCAAACTCGTGGTCGTGATGGCGTTAGCCATGGTTGTGTTGACTATACCTGTCTTTCTCCGCCTCGGATCCGAGTTTATGCCGCCACTCAATGAAGGGACGATCTTATATATGCCGACAGCCCTTCCTGGTATCTCTGTTACAAAGGCGAGCCAGGTTTTACAACAGCAAGATATCTTACTAAAACAGTTCCCTGAGGTGGAGCGTGTCTTTGGCAAGATAGGACGGGCCGAGACTGCAACCGACCCCGCCCCAATGTCGATGGCCGAGATTACGGTGAGCTTAAAGCCGATCGATCAGTGGCGGCCAGGGATGACCTGGGATAAGCTTATTGCCGAGATGGACCAGATAGTGCGCTTTCCAGGAATGCCAAATATCTGGTGGATGCCGATCCAGACCAGGACAGAGATGTTGGCCACAGGTGTCCGGAGCGCTGTAGGAATCAAGATTTATGGCCGGGAACTGGATGAGATCGACCGGATAGGCAAGGAGATAGAGGGCCTGGTCTCAGGGGTTCGAGGAACCCGGAGTGCCTTTTCGGAGCGGGTCACCGGGGGATATTACCTCGACTTCGTTGTGGATCGTAAGGAGGCGGCCCGCTATAATCTGACTGTACAGGAGGTGGAAGAGATTATTGAGGCGGCTATCGGCGGGACCAACGTTACCACTACTGTTGAGGGGCGGGAGCGCTATCCTGTTATTGTGAGATATGCAAGGGAGTTGCGGGAAGACCCGGAACGGCTTAAGCGCGTACTGATACCTACACCGACCGGGGCCAATATCCCCCTGGGACAACTGGCCGATATCCACGTGACTACCGGTCCCCCCATGATCAAGGATGAGAATGGATCACTTGCTGGTATAGTCTATGTGGATGTAGCAAACCGGGACCTTGGGAGCTACGTTGAAGAGGCCAAAAAGCTCATCGCCGAAAGAATAGAGCTTCCATCCGGTTATTCCCTCGGGTGGGCTGGATCATATCAGTACCTCCTCCGGGCAAAGGAGCGGCTTAAGGTTGTAGTGCCCGTGACCCTTCTCCTGGCCTTTGTCCTTCTCTATCTGAATTTCAGGTCTGTGAGTGAGACGCTGATTGTTCTCCTCTCTATCCCATTTGCTCTGGTTGGCGGGGTTCTCTTTTTGGGACTCCTGGGTTACAATCTAAGCATTGCAGTCTGGGTAGGGATTATTGCGCTCGCCGGGCTTGCCGCCGAGACAGGTGTAGTAATGATCGTTTTCCTGGATGAGGCGTATCACCGATACCAGCAGGAGGGAAGGATGAATACGCGTGCAGATCTGGTTGAAGCCGTGATAGAAGGTGCAGTCCTGCGTGTGCGGCCTAAGGTGATGACCGTGTCGACGACCATAATTGGACTTCTGCCGATCATGTGGAACCAAGGCACAGGCGCCGATGTGATGAAGAGGATCTCAGCGCCGATGATCGGCGGTATGGTAACATCGACGGTGCTGACCCTCATTGTCATTCCGATCATCTATGTATGGTGGCGAGGATGGCAGCTCAAACCTGTGGATCAGAACCAGGAAAAGAGGAGTAATTAAAATGATGGGTAATGGCATGATGGGGCAGGGGATGGGGATCTGGATGCTCTTAGGTCTTATCTTCTGGATCTTCCTTATTGTTGGGATCATCTTTCTCCTGATCTGGGCAGTCCAGAAGGTCTCAGGAGGAAGGATTGAAAAAGAGGATTCGGCGCTTGAGATACTAAAGAAGCGGTATGCCAGGGGAGAGATCTCGAAAGAGGAGTATGAAGAAAAGAGGCGGGATCTTTTATAGGAGGGCCTTTCCATGAATAAGAATCGTTTGTTCGTGATAGCCGTTATTCTGATATTTGTTGGAATGGCCGGTATCTTTACTACAACCTTATTCGTGAGATCGTACATTTCAGGCAGCGGGATGTTCCCTGGAAGCAGGATGATGCAGATGATGATGGGCAGCGGTATGATGGGAGGGGGGATGATGCAAGGAGGCATGATGGGAGATATGATGCGGAATATGGAGGAGATAAATAAAAAAACCAGCTTTTCTTCCAATGGCGAGAGGATCTTTTATACGGGGATAAATTCAAAGGGCGAGATAATCAAGAACACTCATGGGATGCAAGGAGCCGGATGTGCCATGTGCCATGGCGTGGATGCAAGGGGAATGCGTATGATGATGGATATTCCAGGCATAAGATGGGATACCCTCACAGACCCAAAGGGCCACATTCATCCCAATGGAAGGAGACATCCCCCTTTTACAGAAGAATCATTTAAGGTCTGTGCCCTGATCGGTATGGACCCTGCCGGAAATCAACTTAATACAATGATGCCGAGATGGGAGATATCAAAAGAAGATCTGGTTGACCTGATAGGTTATCTTAAGGGTAAGGCAGGAAACAAAGGAGATTAATGCATGAATTGCCGCACACATGGTGGCGGTATGATCACATCCACGATTCTCATGCTTGTCGTAATCCCGGCCATCTATGCCTTATGGAGGGGGTGGGGAATGAGGGGGAACAGTCCTTCCATTTAATTATCGATTCGTGTAGAATGTGCAATGGGGATATGCATATAGGGGTTACTTATGATACATAAAAGAAGATTGGACAAAAAAGGGAAAGAGGCATTGATTGGAAAAATCTCAGATGTCCTGAAGAAAAGGGAGATTCTGATCTTTGCCTATGTCTTCGGTTCTTTTATTTCGGAAGATCATTTTAGAGATCTGGATATCGGCATTTTCATCTCAAGCCGGATAGTGGGGTCTCCATTGAGACTAGAACTAGAGATAGAAGGCGAGCTGGAGGATGCCGTCCATATCCCTGTAGACGTGAGGATTATCAACAATGCGCCACTGCCTTTTGTTTATAACGTCTTGAAAAACGGGTTTCTAATTGTGGATAATAATAGACATCTGAGGGCTGACTTTGCGGGATTGGTTTACAAAAAATATTTCGATTTTCAGTACCTTAGGAATGAGTATTTACGGGAGATTATAAATGCCCCAGTATAATCCTGATAAAATAGCAAAATTGGTCTCTGAGATGCGTAAGGCTATATTTCGCTTAAAATCCCTCAAGGCCCTTGATAAGGAAGCGTTCCTGAATGACCCGGATAAGATTGGTAGTGCAAAATATCATTTTATTGTCGCAATAGAATCTGCCATTGATATCTGCAACCACGTTATATCTCAAAATGGTTATAGGGCCCCTGAGGACTATGGAGATACGTTTTGGATTTTAGGAGAGCAAGGGGCCTTTGATAAGGATTTTATTAGCGACCTAAAAGAGATGGCAAAGTTTCGCAATAGATTGATCCATTTATACTGGGAGGTGGATGATGAGCAGTTACATGAAATTTTACAGTTGCGGCTGGATGACTTTAAAAGATTTCTGCATGGCATAGCACTATTTTTAAGATTAGAAAAACTTTAAGTATTAGTATCCTCTCTTTATACTTGTTGGATAGGCGCATAGTTCTAACCTCCAAATTCTAATCCCTCAATCAGCGAGTCAAATTCGTCCACAGTGGAGGCGGTGAGAAGCGGAACGCGCAGTTGGGTCTCTTCTGGCAGACCGTAAATGTATTTGGCCACATGCTTGCGGAAGAGGATCAGTCCGGCCTTTGGGCCGTAGAAATCCAGATTGAGTGCGAGGTGGCGCCGCATGAGGGCGATCCGTTCACCGACTGTGACCTGCTCCGGGTCTTTGCGCGCGAAGATCCACGGGTTGCCGATGGCGGCGCGACCAATCATCACCCCATCGCAGCCGGTATGCGCCTTGATGCGGGAGATGTCGGCCACTGTGCACACGTCGCCGTTGCCGATCACGGGGAGGCTTACGGCCTGCTTTACCTCGGCAATGGCATCCCAGTCGGCCACGCCTTTAAATGCCTGCGCCTTCGTGCGCCCGTGGACGGCGATCAGGCTCGCGCCGCTCTCTTCGAGGATTTTGGCGATTGTTGTGTGGTTCCGCGAGATGTCATCCCATCCCAGCCGGATCTTGCCGGTGACGGGAATGCGCAGCGATCGGGAGAGCCGCGTGAACACACGTGTGATCTTGTCCGGCTGACACAGCATGCCCGATCCCGCGCCGCGCCCGGCGATATCTTTGACGCAGCACCCCATGTTGATGTCAATGATGTCGGGGCCAAACTCCTGTAAACGAACAGCCGTCTCCACCAGCCGGTCTTCGTCGTGGCCGTAAATCTGGAATGTCATCGGACGCTCGGCGGTCTGGAATTTCAATTTTTGCCGTGCCTTTACGGTCGGCCTGCGGCTCCGCAGCTCGTCCACGTTCACGAACTCTGTATACGAGACAGCGCTTCCGAGTTCACGGCAGATGAGCCGGTAGGGGAGGTCGGAATAGCCATCCATGGGCGCGAGGATGAGGTCGCCGTATATGGGGATGTGGCGGATGTGGAATGCAGGTACGATGCTCATGGCAAGGTGCATGATACCAAATGGCTCATAAATATTCTACTTGAGATTTCGCAGGAGAAGAGGAGGGATCTTATTTAGAGCTTCTTAATCCATCCCGGCATCCTGGCCCTTTTAACCAGATCATTATCCGGGATATAGGGTTTGATATCGATCACAGGCGTACCATCTATGGCATCAAGCCCTTTCACCGTTAAACGGGTTCCCTTTCTTTGCAAAAGTTGGCATATTGTTAAGGCAATAGGGTTTGGCCTATGGGGTGAGCGTGTTGAGAAAAGCCCAACTAAGGGTAGATCTTCTCTGCCCTTAGGATGGGTCTGGAGCCTTACCCCCTTTTTTGACCTGCTGAAATAGTAGATGACAATGATATGCGAGAAATCCTCAAGCCCTTCTAATGCCCTGGCCCATTTCTTATCAAGGTGGATCTCAGATACAATATCATCCCACTCCCGCTTTTCAGGTTCCTTTATCGGGGAATGAACGGTGCCTATGGGCTTGAAAGAAAACTTTTTTAAATCATGGTGCTGATCTGTGAAGCCAGATTTACGTTTCATGTTATGGTTTTGTCATTGCGAGCACCGGAAGTTGCGTGGAAATCTTAATCAACCAGCATCTCCTTTATGATCGATTTTATCTCGTTAATGGTCTTACGATCAACCCTTCCAAGCCTCTTAATAAATCTTTTTTTATCAACCGTGCGGATCTGATCCAACACCACCCACCCATCCTTTCTCTTGAACTTGATAGGGATACGGGTAGGGTAGAGGTGCGATTGTGTTGTCATCGGTGCGATTATGACTGTTGAGATATATTTATTCATCTCATCAGGGGAGACAATAATGCAAGGACGTGCCTTTTTTATTTCGTGTCCGATAGTAGGATCAAGGGAAACAAGGAAGACATCATATTGCTTTATTACCACTCCCAGCCTTTCATATCTAAATCAATCTTATCATCAATAATTAATCGATCTTCTTTCTCTTCTTTCATCTTTCTAAAATTGTCCTCCCAGTCCTTTCTTGGTTCCTTTTTGAAGGGTTTGATAATTATGTTGTCATCTTCAACTTCCAGATCAACCTCCTTTTCAATATGACATTGCTCTAAAATTATTTTGGGTATTCTTATTCCTTTAGAATTTCCGATCGGAACTATTGTTGCCTTCATATTCTCCTTACCTCCAAGGTAATTATAATGTAATTACGTAGATGCGTCAAGTTATACCGGTACAATAAATATTGCTTTTTTTGGATAAAATATATTTATAAAAATATCATTCCAATATATAAGTCAAAAAATATAAATATACTGTCGGACTATAAGTATCCCGATTATTGGCTTTCATTTAAGAACCCCTGAATCCTTTCATTGATATACGTCAGCATCTTCCTTGTCGGTATATGAGGCCCATCGAGGATCTCGATTGTCGTAAGATTAGGGATGATCTGCTTCGACCAGATATAGGCCTGATCAAATGGGACAAAGATATCATCCCTGGCCAGAAACAGGAGTGTTGGCGCGGCAAAGTGCTTTAGATCCTCTATTGTAAAAGGACCAGGCGGTATTTGAATCCAATTGACATGATGGATTATTGTATCAAAGAATTCCAGAACCGGTTCTTCAAATTCGCTCATAATGGGACGAATGACACGAATCAATCTATTGCGACTGGGTATCAATCTATATAAGGACCATGGGGCAAAGAGATGAATGAGCAGGTGGGGTGACGATGCAGTTGCAATGCCGGCAGGCACAATTAAGACTGCCCTGGAGATCCGCTCCGGGGCATAGGCTGCCAGATCCAGGAGGATGCCTCCACCGAAGGAGATTCCTGCAAAGGCAGCGCGTTCTAGCCCTAGACCATCCAGGACGTCCGCTAACCATTTTGCATAGTTGTTGCCAAGCGGAGGGATGAGTATCTTTGCGCTCCGGCCCGGCTGGCCGATGATATCGGGTAAGTATATTCTGTAATTCTTAGTGAGAGGTAATAGTACCTCAAGGCCAAAAGGCCCGCTCGCATGAATCCCATGCAAGACTACAAGTGGTGGTGCATCCGCCGGCCCGGCGATCAATATATGAGTTGGGCCAAAGCGGGTATCCATCATCCGGCCCTCACATTTGACGCCGATACGGGAAAGCCGGGCCAGACGGCTCTCATAAAGCTCCATGAATTTGGCTTCGCCTTCCGGGCTCTTGTAAATCAAGGATTTCACGCTATTTAAATCAAGCCGGCTTTGCCCAGGGAGCTTCAGCGATTACTTTCTTGAACTTGGTCAGATTGATCCCCCACCGCTTTTTCAGGACCGGGATGTCCACATTATATCCCACTTTGTTGAACCATCGGAACATAACGGCCATATCATAGCCAAGGGCATTCTCTAATTGATCGTCCGGAAGCTGCTCGTATTGAATTTTCCTGGCCATCGATCTTGATAAAATATCGAGCGCCTCCGGTATAGTCATCTCATCCCCTGCAAGTTCGATCACCTGACCGATAAATTCCTTGGGGCGAAGAAAGGCAGCAGCGGCAAACTCCCCAATATCCTTTAATGCAATCATCTGAAGCCTTCTATTTGGCTGCATGGGAAAGACCAGCTTCCCTTTTTGCATCGCCGGCAGCATCCATGGAGATGCAAAGTTCTCCATGAAAAAGGCCGGCCTCAGTATCGTTGCCGGGATACTGACCTTCTGAATATACTGCTCAATCCTCCATTTGGTCTCAAAATGGGGGATGCCTGTATTCCGGTCGGCGCTTACTACGGAGTTGAATACCAGATGATCAACGCCTGCTATTTTTGATGCATCAACCATAGTGATCCCCTGCCGGACTTCGGTCTCCATGCCGGCCTCAAAAGGCGTAGTAACCAGGAAAACCTTCTTTATGCCCTGAAGGGCTGTTTTAACTGACGCAGTGTCAGTGAGATCACCCACTAAAACCTCTGCACCCATTTTTCTTAATTCCTCTCCTTTGGCCGGATTTCGGGTGAGCACCCGTATCTTCTGTCCCTGACGCAACAGGTTCCTTGCCACTGCTCCACCCTGCTGTCCCGTTGCCCCTGTTACAAGGATTTTTTCAATCGTCATAGTACACCTCCTCTTTTAAACTATATCTTAAGTTTATTGAAATGTGGACCTTCATTGGCTGTGGTAGAAAATTCCATAATAACACCTGCCCTAGAAAGGAAAAATGGAAAGAATATTTTTATTATAGCTCCTATACCTGATAGAGGCAAGGAACTGTACACGTGTCAGGCACTTTCATTTTAATCTTAACTGTTCTCTTTTCATGGGGGGAGTTTCTTGACTGATCAAAGGAAATTGTGTACACTGGTGGTCACAAATAAAAGAAAGGAAAAAAATGATCAAAGCAGGAATAAAAGAAGCACGACAACATCTTACGGAATATCTGGCTAAAGTGGAAAGAGGGGAGGAAATTATAATTACAAAAAGATCAGAACCTATTGCAAAGATAATCCCTCTTACAAAGCGGCGCAGGGTTAAACTTGTAAGCCATAAAGAGTTGAGGGGATGCATAGCATCTAAAGGCAAACCTATGAGTGAGATTATCGTAGAATCAAGGAAGGAAGAGACCTACTAAATGCCTTCTATTTTTATTGATACCAGTTCACTCGTAAAATTTTATTATCCTGAAGAAGACAGCAACAAAGTTGAATCACTTCTCCTTGAATCAGATCTTATCTACATCTCATATCTAACTGTTGTTGAGATGGCCTCTGCCCTGCAAAAGAAGGTAAGAATTGGAGATTTAAAAAGAAACATGAGTACTACTATATGGAATACCTTTGTGGATGACCTAAATGTTGAAAAGATTGAGATGATCCCCATAGCAGATAGATATTATTTCAAGGCGGCTGACCTCATTAAAGAATACGGAAGTAGATATGGGATCAAAACATTAGACTCCCTTCAACTTTCCGTAGTTAGTAGTCTACATGATTCAATATTCCTCTGTTCTGATAAAAGGCTAAATAAGGTTGCATCGTTGATTGGTATAAATTTAGTACGCCTATAGCATCAGAGATTTAACCTATACATCTTAGGCAGATCCAGCCTTAAAGGGTCTTTAGTATCCGGACAACAAGGAATTATCAAGGCTTACAGATGAACTTAATTCACAGTTCAAGACCTGGTACCGTGACGCGCATTTTGGCCAAACTTTCCGTGCGGGTATCCTTCTTACAAATATCGGTAGGAGCCCCGGGAGTTATTTCCCCCGAAACTTTATGAACGTTCCATGCTGGTATTCTTCAAAGGCGATCCGAAGCTCTACTTCGGTATTCATCACAATAGGCCCATACCAGGCCACTGGTTCGTTGATGGGCCTTCCGGATATGAGCAGAAGGCGCACATTATCGGCCTCTGTTGAGATCGTCACCTGATCGCCATCGCCGAAGAGGACAAGCATTCCATTATGCACCAGGCATTCTCTTTCCATATCGAAATAGCTGACCCCCTCCATGTCGTAGGCAAAGGGGTCCTTCTCATTGCAGAAGATCCCCTTCCCATCGATAACATAGGCGAAGGCCGTGTGGCCGCGCTTTGTCTTATGGGTAAATTCAGACCCTGCCGGGATCGTCACGTCGAGATATTCCGGGTCAATGACGATATCCCGGACAGGCCCCTGTTTGCCGTCCACCGTACCGCAGATAATCTTGATCTTTACGCCGTTCTTCATCACCACCTCCGGGACCTGAGAGCTTTTCACGTCCTGGTAGCGGGGGTCGATCATCTTGTGTGTTTTTGGGAGATTGGCCCAGAGCTGAAATCCATACATCGTCCCTTTCTTATCTCCTTTTGGCATCTCCTGGTGGATGATGCCGCTTCCTGCTGTCATCCACTGTATATCCCCTGAGGATATGATGCCCTTATTCCCCATGCTGTCGCCATGCTCCACATCGCCATCAAGGACATAAGTAATCGTCTCGATCCCCCGATGAGGGTGCCAAGGAAAACCCCTGATATAATCTTCCCGCTTGTCGGAGCGGAAGTCATCGAGCAGCAGGAAGGGGTCGAACATCGGGACCTGGCTGTAACCGAAGACCCGTTTGAGGTGAACACCGGCCCCTTCAATCGTGGGTCTGCTCTTCAATACCTTGCGAATCTTTCTTGTTTCCATCATGGCTTTCCTCGATCGATGCCTAGACGGATGATTTAATTGTCTTCTCCACAGCCATTCAGCTTCTTACCTTACTAGAAGATCAGGACTACTTTTCCTGCCACCTTTCTCTCCTCAAGCGCCCTTGTGGCTTCCGCTACCTGTGACATAGGAAATGTCCTATCCACCATTGCCCGATACTTTCCCTGTGCTGCAAAGGCTACAACATCATCCAGGTCCTTTGCAGATCTCTCTTGGGGAACAAGGAAGATGTTAAAACCTATAATCCGTGACGGTTTTGCAATAAGGTCAAGGGAACTAATTGTCAAATTCATTCCGGCGCTATAACCGAGATGGACAAGACGGCCGAAAGATCCCAACGCAGCCAGGGCCTTGCCGGTCACCTCGCCGCCAACCGGATCGAGTATTGCATTGGCGCCCTTTCCATCGGTCAATTTTTGGATCTGTTCATTGAGAGGAGCGCCTGATAAGGTTACGATATGGTCTGCGCCCAGTCCCTTTATCTTTGTCCCCTTTTCCGGAGTAGAGACTACTGCAATTACCTTTGCGCCCATCGCCTTGCCTATCTGGACCCCTGCTGACCCGACCCCACCTGTTACCCCAAGGACTGCCAGCGTTTCTCCTGCCTTCAATTCTGCCGTTCTGAGGGCGCCATAGGCAGTAACTCCTACATTGGCCATGGCTGCACCATCTTCAAATGATACCTTCTCAGGTAGCCTTCTTAATGCAGAGGCTGGGACAGCAACAAGCTCGGCCCATAGGCCATCCCGGAATACACCAAAGCCGGCCCCGTATATGATTACCCTCTCACCGGCCTTAAATCCATTCCCATCCATCTCAACGATCCCTGATGCCTCCTCACCCAGGATAAGGGGTGGCTTTTTGGCTATAGGGAAATATCCCATCCGGACGATACCATCTAATGGATTAATTGCTGATGCCTTGATCCGAACAAGTACCTCGCCTTGACCCGGTTTTGGATCAGGTAGCGTCTTGACCTTCAGTACCTCTATCCCGCCATTAGATTCGATAATAATACCCTTCATTTATGTACCTCCTTCTATTAGTTTGTTTTAAGTAATCTATATTGTTTAAACTAGTATAATACTAGTTAGTACAAATGTCAAGATCGAAATTTATTTTCCCTCAACTTTTTTGTAAGCGAGCTCCTGGCCTTCGCTTAAGCCGCACGTATAAGATTTTCAGCCTATACTATCTATCGTTTCACCTCAACAACTACCTTGCCCTGGGGATGCCCGGTCTGGAGATAGCCAAGCGCCTCTCCTGCCTGATCTATTTGAAATGTTTTATCAACGTGCAACTTAATGACGCCCTTATCCACGAGTTCAGCTAACTTAGACAGACGATCGCTCGTTATTTGCGTGAACTGTCCTATTGTCTTGACCCCATACTGATCCATAAGCCCTTTATGCGGTTGCTCAAGCATGGAAACGATAATGCCTCCCCTTTTTAGAGTCTTAAATGACCTCTCGTATGTCTGGCCGCCAACGGTATCAAAGACCGCATCAAAATCCTTGAGCATCTCCTCGAAGGCCTGGTTTTTGTAGTCTATAACCTCATCCGCACCCAGATCCTTGGCATGCTGGATATCGCTTTTACTTACCGTAGTAGCTGTAAATGCCCCAATATACCCTGCAATCTGTATGGCAAATGTCCCGATGCCGCCTGCACCGCCATGAATCAGGATCTTTTGACCTTTCTTGAGATCCATGTGATCTAAGAGCGCCTGGAGGGCGCTTACCCCGGCAAGGGGGAGTGCAGCAGCCTCGATATGATTTACCTTCTTAGGCTTAATGGCGACTGCCTTCGCGTTTGCCAAAGCAAACTCAGCGAACGACCCTGATCCTCCCCCCAGGATGATGGCCGAGCCATACACCTCGTCCCCCCTTTTGAAACCAGAGATACCTTCACCAACTTCTAGGACTACCCCGGAAAAATCCCCTCCTAATGTGACAGGAAACTTAAGCGGCGCCATTTGCTGAAAGTGTCCTTCGCGGATTTTCCAGTCAACTGGATTGACCCCTGCTGCACGAACCTCGACAAGGATCTTTCCTTTTGCCGTAGGCGGTCTCTGGGCATTTTTATTGATTTCGACTACCTCGATACCTCCATACTTATTAATCTGTGCTGCTTTCATATTATTCTCCTTTTAAAGGCCATGGATAATGATACGTAAGAAGAAGCTTTATATTATAAAAATAAAACGCCGCCCCCATCCAAATCAATTACCCAAAAGTATGATTTTTATATATCAGGGGATAGGACTTCATCCTAAAGAAAGAGGGGAACAATATCCCTAATAGACTCTATGGTGATTTCTATTATTAAAGCTCCAGATATTCTTTTAAACTTATTATCTTTATCCCTTTATATTCTTTAAGCTTCAACATTTCTTTATCTCCGGTTACTATTGCATCGGCCTTTCCGCATAGGGCGCATTCGAGTATTCTGTTGTCCTCTTCATCTTTTAAAACCCTGATTCTCTTAGTTGGATTTACCAACCCGGCAAGCTCAGAGAGGTTAACAGCAACATGGCTGAGCGCCTCCCTGTCCCGGCTGAACTTGGTAGAAAGCACCAATAAAACCTCGTTAATAATTTCTTTTGATATTACCAGAGAGTCTTCTCCCTCGATTATCTTTAAGATTGCCGTCTCGGCCCGGCTGCCCGGGATAGCGAGTGCAGAGATAAAGATATTTGTATCAAATACCACCTTCACTTCTTAAGAAGCTCTTGAAGGTCTTTGTCTGTGAGGATTCCCCTCTCTTTTGCCTTTCGACTCCAGTAATTCTGGGTCTGATAAAATTCCTTTTTTAGCCTTTCCTTCCGGGCAAGTCTGAGGGCATCCTGAATAACTGCGCTTAAAGGCCTCCCTTCCTCGCGAGCTATCTCATCGATCTCTTTTGCAAGTTCCGGCGGAAGTGATATAGTCTTTTTGACTGCAGTAGCCATCTTATACCTCCTTTCTGGTGTGAATAAATACTACCATAATATAACATATCAATCAACAATTGCCTTTAAACTTATAAGGAACCGAAAAATAGCAGAGACAATAGTAAGGCATGGCTACAGCCAAAAGGAAATTGCAGATTATTTAGGTATGCATTATTCAACTGTGAGCAGGCTGGTGGGTGAGAGCGAAAGATAGCAAGAGTAAAGACCTGATAATCATAAAAAGGCACCCCTGTATGTATAAAGCGAAGGTAATGCTTGTCTCAAAACCCCCGACGTTGCATGTGGGCAGGCTAAAATGGGCGATGGGGCAGGTTGGTAACATGCCCAGGGCTAAGAATGTGGCTATATATTTAGTAAAAAAGGGTATACTGCAATAAGCAATAAGTAATCAGGATACAGGGGAATTCTTTTGGGGGATTTATTACAATGGAGTCAGGAAGGTGACACATTTAGTCCCTTAATAGTAGCTAGGCCTTGCGAATTGCCAATATAAAAATAGTGTGGTAGGCTTGGAGATAAAAAAGGAGGCCAATTATGCATGGAATGAAAGAAATAATACAGGAGGCAATGTCTCTTCCTGTTGAGGAGAGGGCTATAGTCGTCGATTCGCTGCTCAGAACCCTAAATCCTCCAGACACGGAAATCGAGAGGGAATGGGTAAAGGTTGCAAAGCGTCGACTTGAAGAGTTGCGATCTGGCCGTGTAAAAGCCGTTCCAGGAGATGAGGTGTTTGCGAAAATCCGTGAGCGTTTTGATAAATGACCTTCTCATTCCATCCCGAGGCAAAATCCGAGCTTAACGAGGCTGTTGATTATTACGAGAAGTGCGAATCGGGACTTGGTTATGATTTTGCTATCGAAGTATTTGCCTGCATACAGAATATTATCAACTACCCAACTGCTTGGCCAGTCATAGAGGAAAATGTCCGGCACTGTCTGGTAAACCGTTTTCCCTATGGTGTTATCTACAGTATTGAACAGGATGAGATTTTCATTCTTGCAGTAATGCATCTGCGCAGACATCCCGATTATTGGAAGGATAGGCATTAAAATGGCAAGAGGTGGGTATTATTAAGATTAATAGAGACAACTGTCCCAGATTTACGGACCTGTGTGGAAAGGTTGGTAACATGCCCAGGGCTAAGAATGTGGCTACATATTTGGTAAAATGGTATACTGCAATAAGTAATAAGTAATCAGGATAAAGCGGATTCCTTGGGAGGGATTCACTACAGCGCAGCTAGTAAGGTATCTCAGCAAGACCAGAAAAGGAGATGGAATAAGACAAGAGGCTGACAAATATTGTTAACTTGGTTAATTCAAAAAATCATTCCTGACACTTTTTGCGCCTTTTGCGGACAAAACAATGAGATTCAGAAGACGAGTTAAACTCTTTCCTGGTGTTTACCTTAATTTAAGTAAGACCGGAATAAACACGACCATTGGAGTCCCAGTAGCAAGTATTAATTTTAGTAAGCAAGGGACTTTCTTGAATGCTGGGATTCCGGGGACTGGAATTTATGACAGACAAAAAATCGGAAGTGGGAAAAAGGGACAACAAAACATTCCTGTTACTGATACTCCTAGTGAAACTTATGTAAATATATATACAGGAGCAATTAAAAGTGAACAAGCCGAAACCATTACTAGCGAGGGTCTCCAAGAACTTAAGAAGACCCTGCTGTGTGCATACAATGAACGTAGCGACCTTAAGAAGGAAATACGACAAGCCGAAGGCAGGCTGACCTTTGCAGCAGTAGTAATGGTTTTATCCTACATTCTACTCTTAGGTTTTTTCATTAAATGGTTCAAGGATAATAGAAGAAGCAAGTTAGAATATTTGGATGACTTGAATAATCAGTTACAAAACTGCTTCGTCAACATAAATATGCAACTTAACGAGCAATTCGAGAAAAAATATGTTGAACTTCTTGAAAAATTCAAAAATCTCCTCACCTGTGAGAAAATATAGGATTTAACCTCTTCAGTTTCTGTGGATAGGAGAAAAACACGTTCGGCAGCGGTCAAATCGGTATTGCGCAGAGATGTAAAATTCGAACTCGGAAATATTGACATTATAAAATCAAAATATGATGCTTTGCATTTTGAGAATGCAAATGGTGGTGATTTATATATTTATCCTGCTTTTGTTGCACTCGTTGACGATAACAAACAATTTGGACTTCTAGACATCAGAAAATTAGAATTTAACTTCTGGGGGCAGAAATTTATAGAGGAAGAAAAGATTCCGAAAGATGCAGTAATTGTAGATCACACATGGGCCAAAGTGAATAAAAACGGAACTCCCGATAAACGATTTAAGGGCAATTATCAAATTCCAGTTTGCCAATATGGAGAGATGACGCTAAAAAGCGACACTGGTCTAAATGAAGCATATTCCTTAAGCAGCTTTGAAAAGTCATCAAATTTTGCAAAGGCAATGTTTGAGTATCAAAAATTAATAAAAGGCGAAATCAACAGTTTCGGGCCTTAACGCAAGACATTTATACCAGCCCTTAAATGACACTCACCATACGGCAATGCCGTACAGAATTGATCGGAGTGCTACCCGGAAGCACTAGGCTTTAGGCCCAGTTCAAGGCGAGCTATGTAAAATTGAAAACTTCTTGCAAATTTATTTGCCTTCAAACACCTCAAGCCCTTTCAAATAGTCCTCAAATTCTATAGGAGCTTCTATCCCAAATTCGGCCAGCAGATCTATGGCCTCACTTATCGAGATATCAAGTTTTTTTGCCAAACCTTCGAGTGAAAGCTTACCCATCTTGTAATGCTTGAGCATCAGAAAGTCCCAGCTTTTTAAGAGGCTACTTAACCATATCTATGTTTACAATATACTACAGTTGTAATCATTTGGCAAGGGGGGATAGGACTTCATCCTAACGTTAGGAACAAAGGTAGACAACCTATCGGCTTATAATCGCCTCTGGCGTACCTGCATCCCTAATGGTTTCGACAGGAAGATTGTTTCTGTGCCAGGCCTCAACTCCACCGGCCAGGGGCCTTGCTTTTGTAATCCCATTTTTTTGCAATAGAAGAGCCGCAGTGGCGCTTGTCGCCTCATTTGGACATGCGCAATAGAGGACGATCTCCTTATCCTTTGGGATCTCTTGTAGTCTGTCTTTGAGCTGCTCCATAGACATCTGAATGGCGCCCGGTATAGCATAAGGGGATGCAGCGATATCAAGGGATGAACGGAGATCCACTATCATAACATCTTCATTATTATCCAGCATCCTCCTTAGATCATCAGCGCTGATCTTGGGGATATTCAAATCTCTTAAGATACGCTGTCGCCTCATATACCTGTAAATAATATATGCTATAATAACTCCACCTAAAAATATCAGGAGCCATATCCCGAATCTGGCAAGATATTCGGCTACATCCTCCAACTGATCACTGAAGACATAGCCAATAGTTAAATATGTGAGTATCCATGCGATAGATCCAACTGCACTATAGGAAAAGAAGCGAAATAAATTGATCCTGAAATGACCGGAGAGTGTGGCTGCAACCGGCCCTAATCCAGTTATAAATTTAGCTATGAAGAGGGAGCGCAACCCGTAACGCATAAAAAGATCTTCCGTACGACGGATACATGTGCCAGGATCTAAGGAGATTCGGCATAGGGTCCCCAGCGTCCTGCTGCCACGGGAGCGGCCAAAATGAAACATGGTGAGATCGTCTATTGTGCATGCAAGGAAGGCCAGACCCAGGCTTAGCATAAAACTGGTTTCGCCTGAATGGGCAAGGCTGCCTGCGGCCAGCAGAAAGGGGACAGCAGGAATAGGTATTCCTATCTGCTCTGTTAATACCACTGTAAATAGGATTATGCCTTCATATTTAAGAAGAAATTCAAGAATTATATCCATCGCTCACCTGCTCATTCCCTCCCTTTTGATTGGAGCCTGGCCGCGTAAGCCTCCGGATCAGTACGAAAAATACCGGGGTAAAAAAGATGGCCAGAAAGGTTTCCGCGATCATGCCTCCAAACACCCCGGTGCCAATGGAATGTCGACTGGCTGCCCCTGCGCCCGTGGCAAAGACAAGAGGCGATACTCCCAGGATAAAGGCCATAGACGTCATTATTATCGGCCGGAAGCGGAGCCTTGAGCCCTCTAGTGCGGCATCTGCAATCGGAAGCCCTGCCAGATAGCGCTTATTTGCGAACTCCACGATCAGGATTGCATTCTTTGCAGAGAGGCCGATCAGGGTGACCAGACCGATATGAAGATAAATGTCATTAGTCATTCCCCGGATAAAGACCGCAGACAAGGCGCCAAAGACGCCGATAGGGACGGCCAAATTCACGACAAATGGAACGGACCAACTCTCATACTGTGCAGCCAGCACAAGAAATACCATCAAAAGGGCGAATGCGAAGGCCATATATAATTGTGTACCGGTTCTCTTTTCCTGGTAGGAAATCCCGCTCCAGTCAATATTGTATCCCTGGGGAACCAGCAGATCCTTCCCCAAACCTTCCAGCGCATCAAGGGCCTGACCGGAGCTGTACCCGGGCGCCGCCCCTCCCAGGAGGAGGGCTGTATTGATTCCGTTGAAATGCGTTACGGGGTCAGGTCCGCTCGTGTACTCCATCGTCACCACTGTGTTCAGTGGGATCATGGATGTGGTCTGTCCATTCTGGGCGCGGATATAGATTTTAGTAATGTCTTCCGGGCTGGACCGGTATTGCGGGTCTGCCTCAGTCTGCACCCGGTAGACCCGGCCGAACTTGACGAAGTCATTGATATACAGATTTCCCCAATAGGCCTGAAGGGTGTCGAAGATATCAGAGATTGGAACCCCTAATGCCTTGGCCCTCTCCCGGTCTACCTGTGCATAAATCCGGGGTACGCTGACGCGGAAATTGGTGCCAATAGCGCCAATGGCCGGGATTTGCCTGGCCTTTGATATAAACTCTTGCACGATGGCCGAAAACCTTCCAAAGTCTCCGCCTTGCGGGTCTTGCAGTTGCAAGGAGAAGCCGCCTGTGGCGCCTAAGCCGCGAATGGATGGGGCGTTAAAGGCCAGGATCAGCGCCTCAGGGATTTTATTAAACTCGCCGTAGGCAGCTCCGATTAAGGATGTCACTTGATCCTCCGGCTTTTTGCGTTCATCCCAATGTCTGAGAGGGATAAACATCGTTGCGCTGTTTGGCCCTCTGGTGGTGAAGACGAAGTTGATGCCGGATAATGCATCCGTTGAATGGATCGCAGGAATTGAAAGAAAGTAGCGTTCCACTTTACTGAGAACCGCATCGGTCCGCTGTTTAGATGCCCCGTCAGGAAGCTGGATCATGGTAATAAAGTAGCCCTGGTCTTCTTCCGGCAGGAAGCTGGGGGGGATCACTCGGAAGAGACTGACTGCGAGGACGATTATGACACCAAAAAACGCCAATGCCAATGCCCATCTCTTAATGGCGATCTTCACGGTCTTGGTGTAATGATCCCTTGTCCAATCGAATACGCGATTGAACAGACCAAAAAAACCCTTGCTCTGGCCCCGGCCAGGCCTCAGTACAATGGCGCAGAGCGCCGGGCTAAGCGTGAGCGCAACAAGGCCTGAGATAATAACAGACATGGCGATTGTTATTGCAAATTGTTTATATAGCTGGCCTGTGATCCCTCCCAGGAAACTCACGGGAATATAAACGGAACAGAGAACAAGTACGATTGCGATAACTGGGCCTGTTACCTCCTCCAGGGCCTTCTTTGCAGCCTCCTTCGGGATAAGTCCCCTATCCATATGGCGCTTGACATTCTCCACGACGATAATGGCGTCATCCACAACGAGTCCGATGGTCAGTACCATGCCAAAAAGTGTCAGGGTGTTGATTGAGAAACCCAATGCATGCATGCCGGCAAAGGTACCGATGAGGGAGACCGGCACTGCTACAATCGGTATCAGTGCGGCACGCCAGCTCTGAAGAAAGAGATAGACTACGAAAATTACCAGGACCATTGCTTCACCCAGGGTCTTGACGACCTCCTGAATAGACACCTCGATGAATCTGGTTGTGTCATAAGGGATGTCCCAGGAGACCCCCTGGGGGAAACCCCTGGCAAGCTCATTCATCTCTTTGCGGACTCCTTTTACGGTATCAAGGGCATTTGCGCCAGGTGACAGGAAGGTTATGAGAAAGACATTGGGTTTTCCATTCCACCGTCCTTCGAGGGCATAGGATTGGGCGCCCAACTCGACCCTGGCCACGTCCTTGAGGCGGATCATGGAACCGTCCGGGAGCGCCCTTACAATCATTTCTTCAAAGTCTTCTACCTCTGTAAAACGGCCCTGCGTCATCACCGGGATGGTGAGCTCTGTTCCCCTGGGCGCCGGCTCGCGGCCGAGCGTACCGGCTGGAAAGTCCCGGTTCTGGTCGCGGACAATGCGTGCGATGTCGGTGGGAGTGAGATCCAGCTGTGCCATCCGGATCGGATCTAAGATCAGGCGCATAGAGTAGTTTTGTTGTCCGAATACTAAGGCGTCACCCACTCCAGGAAGGCGCTTGATATGATCGATCAGATTGAGAATTGCATAGTTGGAAAGGAAGAGGGTGTCGTATCTGGGATCGCTTGAGTTTAAGGCTATAACTGCGAGAAGGTCCGGAGAGGCTTTTTTTACGGAGATGCCCTGGCGAACCACCTCCGGAGGGAGCAACGGTTCCGCCAGTCTTACCCGGTTTTGTGTCTGGACCTGCCCAATATCGATGTTCGTTCCGATCTCGAAGGCGAGCCTGATGGTCATGTGGCCATCGTTGGTGCTGGTGGAGTCGTAATAGAGAAGATTATCTATCCCCGGGAGCTGTACTTCGATGGGACGCGCCACGGACTCCGCTACCACCTCAGCGCTTGCCCCCGGATAATCGGTCTCAATCTGTACCACAGGAGGGGTAATTTCCGGAAACTGGGAAAGGGGCAGGATACGCATGGCCATGAGGCCCACCACCACTATGATTATCGAAATAACCGAGGCAAAGATCGGACGGTCAATGAAAAAACGGGGGCTCACTTTACTCCATTCTTCTTGTCTTTCTTGTCTTTATTATCTCTAGGCGCCTCGTCTACCGGGGAGCCTGAGCTCCCGAATGTAACCGGTTTTACTAAAGCCCCCGGGAAAATCCGTTGTATCCCGTCTAAAGCCACCCGCTCTCCCCCCTTAAGCCCTTCCTCTATTAGCCATTGATTGCCCTGCCAGCTGGTGGCCAGGACAGTGCGGATTTCTATCTTGTTGTCAGATCCCACAACGTATACGACCGTCCCCTTTGGTTCCTGCTGGACGGCACGCTGAGGAACCATGATGACGTTGTTTCTCACAGCGCCGATAATACGAACCTTCACGAACTGCCCTGGAACGAGTACCTTGTCGGGATTCGGGAAGGTAACCCGAAAGTCTCTTGTCCCGGTTGTCGATCTTACGCCTACCTCTATAAGGTCCAAAACACCCTCATGCGCGTAGCTGCTCCCATCTGAAAAGGTGATGACACCCTTCAATTCATAGAGCGTTGCCCCCTGGATGCGCTTGGTCGCGCCCTCGCGAAGCCGTTTGAGGATGAAGGTCTCCGGCATGCCGGCGTACAGGTACATGGGATCCAGTTGGTGGATAATGGTCAGCAGGTCGGTTTGGGCAGATATGAGCCGGCCTTCAAAGACGCGGCTCCGCTCAATGCGACCGGAGATGGGGGCCGTGATGAGCGTGTTGTCAAGGTCGAACTGTGCCTTTACCAACTCCGCATTTGCCCCTTCCAGCGAGGCCTTTGCAGTGAGATGTTCCGCAACCGCATCATCCAGGCTCTTTTGGCTCACTGCCTGTTCTGCCAGAAGCGGTTTGATGCGATCAAGATTCTGACTTGCCTGGACCAGCCGGGCCTCAGCCTGGGCAACATTTGCCTTCGCGCTCATGGCAGCGGCCTCGAACCGCACCGGATCAATCCGGTAGAGACGGTCGCCTTTTTTGACGTCGCGCCCCTCTGCGAAAAAACGTACCTTTAGGATTCCGTTCACTTGTGATCGGATTTCTACCGGCCGGGAGGACTCGGTCTGACCGATAAATTCCGGTTCGTCCGGTATGGTTTGGGTTGTAACGGTCATCACTGTGACCTCTGGAACAGGAGGAGCGGGTAGGGAGGCGCTTTGCTTGTTGCAGCCGATAAGGCCGGTAAAAAACACAAAGAGGATGAGGTATAAACCGAATCTCAATCTCTGTTTGACTATATTCATATTAATCCCCTTGCCTCTTTGGTTATGAACGGCCTCCTGAATGAAATGCCTCTTTACCGATATGGCCTGATGCCCCCATAACTGCGAAAGCGTGCCTTAGCGATGTCATTGATCTTCTCCCTGCTTTTATCTAAGTGGTTCTAACATTAATTGTACTAGTTAGTATAAAATTAAATGGATTTGTTGTCAAGATTTTATATTGTCATCGGCTTTTGACTTGCCTATGTCCATCTGGTAAACTGATGCCTAAATAAAGTTATGAGATTTTGTTTTAAAGGAGTTCTCCTCTAAAGGTACTTTAATTTTGAGCCTGTTAGTCTTCGGGAGGGGTCTGTGGCCACAAAGATAGTGATGCCCAAGATGACGGATACAATGGAAGAGGGGGTCCTCATCAAGTGGTATAAAAAAGAGGGTGAAAAGGTGGAGGCCGGCGACAGGATTGCGGAGATAGAGACCGACAAGGCAGTTATGGACCTGGAGGCATATGGATACGGTATATTGAAGAAGATTCTTATCGGCGAGCAGTCAAGGGTCCCTGTCGGGAAACTGATTGGTGTAATAGCGAGGGAGGATGAGGATATTGAGGCCATACTGGCCCAAGATAAAGAAGTAAAGGAAGCAAAGGAAGTAAAGCCAAAGGCCAGAGCGGTAGAGGCTGAAAAAACTACTACAGAAGAGATGCGCAACATAAAGGCAATGGAGGCTGTTAAGGCGGATATAATTGAGGCATCTCCTCGGGCCAGAAAGATCGCCGAGGAGGCAGGGATAGATATAACAAAAGTCAGCGGGACCGGCCCTGGCAAGAGGATTACACAGAAGGACGTAGAAGCCTATATGTCAACGCCCGGGAAGGCGGCTTCTATTGGGGTGGATTATGAGGAGGAAGAACTTTCCCTTATCAGAAAGACCATAGCAAGGAGAATGACGGGCTCAAAGGCCCCTGTTCCGCATTTTTACCTTTCCTCCACTATTGATATGGGGAATGTGCTTAAGCTAAAAGAAGAATTAGGTCAAGACGGAATCAAGGTCTCTATTACTGATATTATTATAAAGGCGGCCGCAACCGCCCTCAAGAGGAATGCGAAGATAAATGCCTCCTTTATGGGTGATGTGGTCAGATATTATAAAAGGATTAATATAGGCATAGCAGTGTCCCTTGAGGATGGGCTGATATCTCCTGTTATCAGGGATGCGGACTTAAAGGGATTAAAAGAGATCTCTGATGAGACTAAGGATCTTGTCTCCCGGGCCAGGACAAAGTCATTAAGACCTGATGAGTATGAGGGCGGCCGTATCACTATATCTAATCTGGGTATGTTTAATATCGAGAATTTTATTGCCGTTATCACGCCGCCTGAGGCGGCAGTTATTGCAGTAGGGTCGATAATAGATGAACCGGTAGTTGCGGGTGGGGTTGTGTCTTCAGCAAAGCGGATGAAGGTAACCCTGTCATGTGATCACAGGGTAATAGATGGCGTCCAGGGGGCCAGATTCTTAATCGATTTAAAAGGCTGTCTTGAATATCCCGCGAGGATGATCGAATAATATGGGAGATCTTATAAATAATGGCGAGATGCGGCTCCCCAAATGGTTTAAGGTCAGGATGAAGCAGGGTAATGACCTTGCCGACGTCAGGACGATACTCAGGTCTCATCATCTCCATACCGTGTGTGAATCTGCCGTTTGTCCAAATATCTGGGAGTGCTGGAACAAGAGGACAGCCACATTCATGATCCTGGGGGATATATGCACAAGAAACTGCGGATACTGTGCAATAAAAACAGGCAGGCCCCATCCGCCTGATATTGATGAACCGGAAAGGGTAGCCCTGGCAGCAAAGGAGATGGGCCTTGAATATGCTGTTATCACATCTGTTGACAGGGATGATCTGGATGACGGCGGGGCATCTATATTTGCCATGATTGTGGCGGAGATAAGGAGGGTCTCTCCGCAAACAAAGGTAGAGCTCCTTATTCCTGACCTGAAGGGGTCTTTTGATGCGCTTAAGGTAGTGGCGGAATCAAGGCCTGATATTCTTGGTCATAACCTTGAGACTGTGCCGAGGCTGTACCGGGCGATAAAGCCTCAGGCAAGCTATGAGATATCCATTGCTATAATCAAAAAAGCGGGGGTAATGGGTGCAACAACAAAGTCAGGATTGATCCTGGGGATGGGGGAGGAGATGGATGAGGTGAGAGATGTCATGGGGCATCTTATTGAGGCCGGTTGCAAGATCCTGACGCTTGGCCAGTATCTGAGGCCAAGCAAGGCGCATCTGCCCGTTGCAAGGTACTATAATCCCGATGATTTTCTGGTCTTAAAAGAAGAGGGGCGTCTGATGGGTTTTGAGCATGTAGAGGCCGGACCCCTTGTCAGATCTTCCTATCATGCCGAAGAACAATATATCCGGATGGGTGGCAAAAATGAATAAAAAAAGATCAAAGATTCTTCCAAAAAAAGTCATTGAGTTCATAAAAGGCGGCAGGTGTGCTGTCATGGCAACGGAGGACAAGGATGGAAGGCCCTTTACTGCCATTATGAGCTGGCTTGTGGCAAAGGACGAGAAGACCATCTACCTTGCCGTAATGAAGGGGAGTCAGGCCCTGGCCAATATAGTGGAGAGGAAGGCAATATCTCTGGAAGTCCTTGGAGACGACATCATATACTGTGTAAGGGGGGATGGAAGGGTTATAGGTGGGGAGATGAAGTCAACCCCTATGCCTTCTGCAAAGGTGGAGATGAAGGTATCGGAGGTAAGGGATCATTCAGCCCCTGGTGTCCTCTTTAAGGGACCTAGCTATTCATTTGCAAAGGGGAAGGAGCATAGGGCAGAAGTAGAGAAGGCGATCTTTGAAGAATTGTATAAATAGATACGACGGTTTTTTTGTGGGTGCCTACTCAGCGAGCAAAACAAGCGTTGAGGGGGAGGCGACGATCATCTGTGGGGGCCCGTGCGGTGCAGTTGCTCCTCCGATGCCCCCACACCCCGCGCTTGCACCGGCAAAGCCGGATGCTCGCTTCGGCTTTGCCGGTGGAGGGGGCGACGCAAGCCCCTTAGAAAGGGTGAAATGATGTCTAGGGTATTTTCCGGAATGAGGCCCACAGGAAGGCTCCATATAGGTCATCTATTGGGTGCCCTTGAGAAGTGGGTTGAGCTTCAAAGGGAACATGAGTGCTTCTTCTCCATTGTAGACTGGCATGCCCTTACAACAGGCTATAAAGATACATCTGAGATGAAGAAGAATATCTCTGAGATGGCGATTGACTGGCTTTCTGTCGGGATTGATTTTGAGAAGAGCACAGTCTTTCTGCAGTCACAGGTGAAGGAACATGCAGAGCTCCATCTGCTCCTGTCAATGATAATCCCCATGGCCTGGCTTGAGAGGAACCCAACACTTAAATCGATGCTTCAGGATATGCATATTACTACTGTAAACTATGGTCTCATGGGATATCCTGTGCTCCAGACCGCCGATATATTGATGTATAAGGGAGAGAAGGTTCCTGTCGGCGAGGATCAGGTGCCTCACCTCGAGATGTCTAGGGAGATTGTAAGGTCATTTAACAGGATGTACAAGCCTGTCTTTCCTGAACCGGAGGCGATCCTGACCCAGACGCCCAGGCTCCTCGGCATAGACGGGAAGAAGATGAGCAAGAGCCTTGACAACTGCATCTATATATCTGATGATCAGGACATTATAAAGAAGAAGGTCCAGATGCTTGTAACAGACCCGCAGAAAATCAGGAAGAATGACCCCGGCAGGCCTGAGATCTGCTCGGTCTTTGAATATCATAAGATCTTCAACCCGGGCGAGACAGATCAGACCTGTAGTGAGCTTGTCGAATCTATTGCCGCTGACTGCAGGGCCGGCAGGCTGGGATGTGTCGCCGATAAAAACCATCTGGCGGAAATAATAGACAGGCGCCTTAAGCCTTACAGGGAGAAGAGGAAGGAGTACGCTGAAAAGAGCGGGCTTATCCGGGATATGCTTAATGAGGGCTCAAGAAGGGCCCAGAAGATTGCCGCCAAGACTATGAGTGATGTGAGGGAGGCTATGGGGTTGTTTTAGTGTCATGAAAGAAGGGCGCGAATGCGCGTCAATGATCGCAACCTGGTATTACTTATTTCGGGCGTCCAAAGAGCGCTGCCAGATTACCGGCTGCCTCATGATCAACAATAGCAAGCACCTCATCGCCTAATTCAAATTTGGTAGTCCCTCTGGGGATGAGGATCTCCCCCTGACGAATGATGGCGGCAATCACTGAGTTAGAAGGAATTTGAAGGTCTTTTATTGCCATGCCGACTGCCCGTGCGCCGTTCGGGATCTTCTCCTCAACCAAGGAATAGCGTCCCCGGCGGAGTTTGAGGAGTGTCATCATATCCCCTAAGGACATCTCTTCTTCGATCAGGCCGGCCAGGATATTGGCCTGATTGAGGGCCGCATCTACATGAAAGGTCTCGTTAAATAGCCATGCATTTCTTGGGTTATTGATCCTGGCAATGGTTCGGGCCACACCATAGCGCGTACGGGCCAGAAAACAGATGGCAAGGTTGTCCGCATCCTTTGTATCGCAGGCTACAAGGACATTTGCCCGGCTGATTCCTGCCTGCTCAAGTATCTGAGGGTCCGTGGGGTTCCCTTCGTATATAGCCTCGGTAGGAAGCTCACGATGAAGACGGGACAAGACCTCCCGTCTGTTTTCAATAAGGTGGACCTGATGCTGCTGGCTAACCAGCAAGCTGGCAAGCTGTGCCCCGGTGCGTCCGCCATTGGTAATCAGTACAAACATCTAAATCCTCCGGTTATTTTAAAAGTCTCTTGCGCAGCGTTTGGATCCCGTCAAGGGTGGAACTAAGATGGATTATATCGCCTGCCTCCAGGCGTGTATCGGGAGACGGTATCCTTGCCTGGCCTGCCCTGGTAAGCGCCACTGCCACGCATGAGCCTTCAGAAAGAAGTGGTTGTAAGGGCTGCCCGTGCCAGGCATCAGGTACGGAAAGCTCATAGACCTCTACCTCGCCATTTCCCGCTGAAAAAATAGTATGGACAAAGGGGTGGGAGAGCAGTTCCTCTATGCGCTGCGCTCCCCAGCTGCTTGAGCTGACCACCTGCAGGCCAAAGGATTCATGGAGCTGTAAAAACCTGGGGTCATAGTTACGCGATACAACATGGGGGACATGATATATTGTTTTTGCTACATGGGCCACTACTGCATTGATAGTATCGGAGTTTGTTACTGCGGCCAGACCATTGGCCCCTTCTGTGCCTGCCCTGCGAAGTACATCCTCATTTAGGATCTCTGCCTCAAGGGTCTGCCCCCGGAAATCAGGAGGCAGGTTATCGAATGCCTGGCCAACCCGATCGACAACAGAGACCTCATCGCCTCTTTTAAACATACGGTAGGCCAGCTTAGCCCCAAGCCTTCCGCACCCTATTACAATCACCTTCATCTTGTGTCTCCCAGCAGAAAGGTTTGTGAATCAGGAAGCTCGGTGTTGAGCTCAATATGATAAGGCACATTGGTAATTACGATGCCCGGCTTAAAGAGCAGCGCCAGGCGTAACAGCACTGCGGTCTGTGTATGGAGCAGGTTATGCCACCAATGCCTGGGCACAAATTGAGGCACTACGATCGTTATTGTTTCGTTCGGCTGACGCTGGGAAAGGATGTCTTCAATGTAACGCAACAAAGGTTCTATTAACAGCCTGTAAGGGGAATCAAGGATAACAAGTCTTACCCCATCTCCCCACTGTTCCCATTTTCCCCGCACTTTATCTGCCTCTCCTGAATCTACTGAGGCATAGACTGCAGTAACGTCATCGGATAGAAAACGTGCGTATCTGAGCGCTGCCAGGGTGCCCCGGTGGACCCCCGATATAGGCAATATTACACGGTGGCGTGAGATGTGTGGGGGTGCGCCATAGTGTTCCAGGGAAAGGTGTGCTGCCAGATTACGATAGTGACGATTGATTGCATAAAAGATAACTACAAGGACAGGTATGACAATAATAACAATCCATGCCCCGTCATGAAATTTGGTGACAGTAAAGACGATCATTACAATTGCCGTGCAGATCGCACCGAATCCGTTGATGATCATCTTTAGTGTCCAGCCGGAAACATAATGTAATAATGACCCACGCTCCTGAATCTCCTGACCGGGTACAATATGACCGATCTTCCACCAACGATGGGCCATCCCGGCCTGCGAAAGGGTAAAAGAGAGGAAGACCCCGATTGCATAGAGCGGGATCAGCGCTGTAACGCTTGCCTGGAATAATGTAATGAGGAGCGATGCCATTACTGCCAGGAATATAATACCCCAGGAATAGACGAGCCGGCTGCCCCGGTAGGTAAATTGACGGGGCAAGAAACTGTCTTTGGCTTGAATAGCACTAAGGCGCGGAAAGTCTGCAAAGGATGTATTGGCGGCCATGATCAGAATAACTGTAGTGGACATAATGGTCCCTAGGTAGAAAAGCCCTCTTCCATGGTAGACGGTACGCGCCAGTTGGGATATAACCGTCTCCTCCTCTGACGGAATGGCTCCAATGGGTCCTGCGAGGAAAGTTATTCCCAGAAAAAGAAAACCAAGAATTAGGGACATCAAGATCAATGTTATCCCGGCATTCCTGCTTCTCGGTTCTTTGAAGGCTGGAATTCCGTTCGAGATCGCCTCTACGCCGGTCAGGGCGGTTGTTCCGCTTGAAAAGGCATGGAGGATCAGGAAGGGAGCAATAGCCTGGAGTGTATGAGCTGCAGCAAATGGCGGAGGATCGACGACCGCACCAAGGGCCCCGGTAATATAGCTAAAAAAACCGACACCCATCGTCAGGAGCATCATGACAAGGAAAAAGTAAGATGGGATAGCAAAGGCGAAGCCTGATTCCTTGACACCGCGCAAATTAATTACCGTGACGAAAATTACCATCCCTATTGCTATGTATATCCTATCAGGAAAGAGGGATGGATAGGCTGAAACGATCTGCGCCACCCCGGAAGAGACGGATACCGCTACTGTGAGTATATAATCTGTAAGCAGTGCAGCAGCGGCTATCTGGGCAGGGAGTTCTCCTAAGTTATCGCGGGAAACGATATATGCGCCACCACCATCCGGATAGGAGTGGATGGTCTGCTCATAAGAAATGGTAACGATCGCCAGCAGCGCCACAATAGCAATAGATATAGGAAAGGCATAGCTGAAGGCAGCAGCGCCGGCTAATGCCAGGACTATCAGGATCTCCTGTGTGGCATATGCCGTAGATGAGAGTGCATCAGAGGCAAAGATGGCGAGCCCAACTGTCTTGCCTATTGTCTGATGTGGGGCATCTGCTGTTGCTAATGGCCGTCCTATGAACATGCTGCGCCATGAACGGTGCAGCCTCTGCTTTACCGCGTGACGCAAGATGGTGGTCCCGCTCTTATTTTCGATATTCATTTTCCCAGGCGTCTTTCATGTTCTTAAGCGGGAGATAATACAAGGCCATCGAATATTTGTCAAATCAATCCTTTGAGCTTGGTTGAAAAAAGAGACTTGACAACATATGACGGCTATGATACAAAATTGTTCGTTCGGCATAAACAGGAAGCTAAAGTTTATATAATGGGATAATTAGTTAGGACAATGGAGTCCTCTGGTAATGGCAGCCAGAGGACTTTTTTATTTTTATGGGTTGTCGGGAGAGGAGGTGACAAGCGATAATTCATCTTTAAATGAAAGGTTTTCAGGAGGACATCCTATATAGATTGGGATGGATGCATTTTCTCAATAACTACGATCTTATAAGAACTACAAACAAAGAAAGGAGATTTTTTATGACGCCTAGAGAGGTAATCGAATTTGCGAAAAAGAACAAGGTTGCCATAGCGGACCTGAAGTTTATAGATCTTCCAGGTCTCTGGCAACACTTTTCTATCTCGGCAGCAGAATTAACAGAAGACCTTTTTGAAGAGGGTATCGGTTTTGACGGATCCAGCATCAGGGGATTTCAGGCCATAAATGAGTCGGATATGCTCCTCTTTCCTGATCCAACTACAGCCATGCTGGATCCATTCACAAACATCCCTACGCTCTCACTCGTCTGCAATGTTAAGGACCCTATTACAAGGGAGTCTTATTCAAGGGATCCGAGATATGTGGCACAGAAGGCCGAGAAGTTTCTTAAGTCCACCGGCCTGGCAGATGTCAGCTATTGGGGTCCGGAGTGCGAATTCTACGTACTGGATGATATCAGGTTTGATCAGGGCCACAATTTTGGATACTACTATATCGACTCAAAGGAGGGTTTCTGGAACTCGGGAAAGGAAGAGAAGCCTAATCTTGGATATAAGCCAAGATACAAGGAGGGATACTTCCCTGTTGCCCCGATGGATTCACTACAGGATATAAGAAGCGAGATGCTTACTACGATGGAAAACGCAGGGATTCGCATGGAGGTTCATCATCACGAGGTTGGAACTGCAGGGCAGTGTGAGATCGATATGCGCTATTCAACCCTAACCAAGATGGCGGACAATGTCCTGGCCTATAAATATATAGTTAAAAACGTGGCAAGAAAACATGGGAAGACCGCAACCTTCATGCCGAAGCCATTATTTATGGACAACGGCTCAGGAATGCATGTCCATCAGTCCCTCTGGAAGGGAGAGAAGAATATCTTCTTTCAGACCGGCAACTATGCGGACATAAGCAAGACAGCGGTACACTATATCGGCGGTCTATTAAAACATGCCAGGGCCCTTTGCGCACTTATCGCGCCAACGACAAACTCTTACAGGAGGCTCGTGCCAGGCTATGAGGCGCCGATAAACCTTGTCTATTCACAGAGGAACAGGTCTGCCTGCGTTAGAATTCCGATGTATTCAAAGAGCGAAAAGACAAAGAGGATAGAGTTCAGGACGCCGGACCCAAGCTGCAACCCCTATCTTGCCTTCTCTGCCATGCTCCTTGCAGGACTCGACGGCATAAAGCATAAGATAGAGCCGCCGCAGCCGATCGATAAAGACCTCTATGAGCTTGAGCCGGAAGAGGCGGCACACGTCAAGTCAGTGCCCGGCTCTCTTGATGAGGTGCTAAATGCCCTCGAGGAGGATCATGATTTTCTGCTTCAGGGTGATGTATTTACCGCAGATCTCATTGAGACATGGATTGCATACAAGAGGAAGAAGGAGGTGGATGCAATAAGACTTAGACCTCATCCTTACGAGTTCGCCCTCTATTTTGATATTTAAACCTGTTGACATTTCGGGGGGAAAGCGGAGCAATTTCCTGATAAGGGGGTTGCTTCGCAGCCCGCTCCCCGACATGACCAGGTACAATGAGGACTAGCAGTGGTTATCAAGGATATTATCTCAGATCACAAGATACTTGAACTTACGGCCCTGTACGAAATAAGCCGGACCTTTGCGTCTTCTCTTAACCTTAAGGTTACGACAAACAAGATCATGGAGATATTTGCGAGGGTACTTGGTATGAGGAGGGGCACCCTCACGCTCCTTGACCCTGAAAATGGTGAACTGGTTATAGAGATTGCACACGGATTATCCGAAGAAGAGATCGCGCGCGGCCGATATAAGATCGGGGAAGGAATTACCGGCAAGGTAATGGAAAGCGGGGAACCCATTATTGTCCCTGACATCGGCAAGGAACCCCTCTTCCTGAATAAGACAAAGGCAAGGGGTAATATTGCGGAGCAGAATATATCCTTTATCTGTGTCCCTGTCAAGATCCATGGAGAGGTAATAGGGGTCTTAAGTGTAGACCGGCTCTTCAAGGACGGCACAAGGTCATTTGAGGAGGATGTGAGGATCTTGACTGTAGTAGCCTCATTAATTGGGCAGGCCGTGAAGATAAGCAGGATGGTGGATGAGGAGAAGAAGACCCTTATTGAGAGGAATATATATCTCCAGAATGAGCTTAAGGCAAGGCATAGGCTTGAAAATGTTGTCGGCAGAAGCAAGAGGATGGAGGAGATCTATGATTCCATTGTCAAGGTCAGCCAGAGCAAGGCCACAGTTTTATTGAGGGGGGAGTCGGGAACAGGAAAGGAACTTATTGCCAAGGCAATACATTATAACAGTCCGCGCTACGATAAGCCATTCATTAAACTTAGTTGTGTGGCATTACCCGAGAACCTCCTTGAATCTGAACTTTTCGGCCATGAAAAAGGTTCATTCACAGGCGCCCTTGATATGAGAAAGGGGAGATTTGAGCTGGCCGATGGAGGGACCCTGTTTCTCGATGAAATAGGTGACATGTCCCCATCAACCCAGCTAAAACTACTCAGGGTATTACAAGAGAGGAAGTTCGAAAGGATTGGGGGGAACAAGACCATATCTGTTGATATCCGCCTTATCACGGCTACCAATCGAGACCTGGAAAGCGCTGTCAAGGATGGGAGCTTCAGGGAGGATCTCTATTATAGACTAAATGTGGTTCCTATCTTCCTTCCCCCCTTAAGAGAAAGGAGGGAGGATATTCCGTTCCTTGTAGACCACTTCCTTAAGAAATTTAACAAGGAGAATAAAAAAAATATCGAAATCTCCCCTAAGGCCATCGATATCTTGATGCAACAGGAATGGCCCGGTAATGTGAGGGAGCTCGAGAACCTTGTCGAGAGGATAGTAGTGATGGCAAAAGGGAATCATATCATGCCGGAGGATCTCTTACATCACCTGTCTATTGACGCAGGATCTAAGAAGCCTGGAGCAGGCGCTACAACGACACTAACCGGGAAGATAGAGGATATAGAGAAGGATCAGATCATGGCCGCGTTGAAAAAAACAGGATGGATCCGTGCGAGGGCAGCAAAACTCCTGGGCATAACCCCAAGACAGATCGGATATAAGATAAAAAAATACAAAATAAAGGCATAAATTGTAGGGGCGACCCCCCTGTGGTCGCCCTGGGCAGGCACAGGGGCCTGCCCCTACGTAATTCCCATATGAAATGCCTCATAATTAAAAACATAAATATCGAGGGCCCCGGCAGGCTGGGCGAATTCCTGACCTCAAAAAGTATACCCTTGGACTATATCGAGCTTCAAAATGGTGATCATGTCCCTAAGAACCCGGATGATTACAGGTTTATTATAATCCTTGGCGGCCCGATGAATGTCTATGAAGAGGACAAATATCCCTACTTAAAAGATGAAGATCGATTCATAAAAGATGCAATAAAAAGAGGTATACCAATACTAGGTATATGTCTTGGCGCCCAGCTTATAGCCAAGGCGGCAGGGGCAAAGGTTTTTGCAAATCCCGCAAAGGAGATCGGCTGGTATAACGTAACATTGACCAAAGAGGGGCTGGAAGACCCGCTCTTCAAGGGGCTAGACAGAGAGTTTTCTGTTTTTCAATGGCATGGCGATACCTTTTTTATACCAGAAGGCGGGGTGATGCTGGCAGGGTCTAAGCTTTGTAAAAATCAGGCATTCAGGTATAGATCCGCATATGGGCTCCAGTTCCATCTGGAGGTAACAGAAGGAATGATTAAGGAGTGGATAGGGTCATATCAAGGGGAGCTTGATTCCCTTAAGGAAATCATTGATCCTGCGCGGATTATCGGGGAGACGCCAAAAGAGATGCCGGCATATACTAAGAACAGTGAGACTATCTTCAAAAACCTTGGCGATATATTACACCTACAATAGTGTAGTACTAGTACATTTTTGTAGCAACATATTTTGTCCTCTATTTTCAATATGTTATATAACAATTCTCTCTAAGAGATTCAATTATGTAAGGATTTTTGAATCAGTCTAAACAGTACAATTTTTGCCTGATCAATAAAACCACTTTAAATATCAAATAGTTAGAAAATTACCGATTATTGCAATATATTGGCATGGGAATTGTATAAATATCCACAGTTTAAACATTCAAACGGGAGGAGGAGGAAAGTGAAAAAAGGATTATGGGTGTTGATCTTAGCTTTATTGTCTGTGACCTACCGGGTCTCAGATAGCAGTGCGGCTGATGAGGCCATTTCCAAGGGGGTAAAGATATCAGGATTTGTGGATACGTATTATAGTTACAACCTTAACAATCCCGATAGCCGGAAAAATGGGGTAGGAACCAATTTTGACTTCGAACACAATACCTTCAGCCTCAATCTGGCTGAGCTGGTAGTGTCTAAAGCGGCCGATCCTGTAGGTTTCAGGATGGATCTCGACTTTGGCCCCACCACAGATTTTGTTCATGCCGCACCAGAAACGGAGACTTTTAAGCATATCCAGCAGGCATATGTGAGCTACACTACACCTTTTGGCCCGACACTCGATTTCGGAAAATTCGTTACCCATATGGGGGCAGAGGTGATAGAAAGTAAGGATAACTGGAATTATACTCGAGGGCTATTATTTTGCTGCGCCATCCCCTATTATCATTCAGGGCTTCGGGCCAATGTTCCGATCAATAATATGTTATTTGTCAATGGTTATCTCTATAACGGATGGAACAACGTTGTTGAAAATAATGGGATCAAGACATTTGGGGCCATGATAGGGATTACTCCTATTCCACAGCTTCCGATTATCCTGAATTGGATAGGGCCGGAAGATTTTACAGGTGTTAGTGATCGCCAGGTCTACGAGGCGATTGTGAGCTATAATGCGACCGACTCCCTCACCTTCATGGTGGACTATAATCTTGGGACGCAGGATTCCCTGACAGGGGACTCCCAGTCATATTGGGGGATTGCGGCCTATGCCAAATGGAAACAGGATCCTTACACGTTGGCCTTCAGGTATGAATTTGCCGATGATGAAGACAACATCATGTTCGGAGGAACAGGTGATATAACAGGAGATGGAAATAAGATTCAGGAGTTCACTGTAACTGCCGAGAGAACGATTGCTGGAAGTCTTTTAACCAGGCTTGAGTATCGGGTGGATATGTCTGATGATGATATCTACGAGGATGATGATGGCTTTTTTTCGGAAGATACCCAGAGTCGTATCGTATTAGGTTTTGTATATATGTTCTAATACAAAAAACAGACTGGAAAATGAAGTCCGATGGGAACAATGATGTTGAGGTTTTAGGAGATATGTTTATTTAAAAGGGGGTTTAAGATGTATAAACGGATAATTTGTTTATCAATTTTTGCACTCCTTTTGGGGCTTCCCATGATCGGGATCTCTCAGGAGGCACAGCAGGCGACTGATCAGGCGCCTGCTGTCCAGGCAGAGACGGCGCCGGCAGCACCTGCTGAGGAGGCACCAGGCCCTGATCCAACTGGCGCAAAGACACTTGCCAAAGATCCAGGGGCGCCAGTAGACTTCGCATGGGTCTTAATGTGCGCCTTCCTTGTCTATATTATGCAGGCCGGTTTTGCCATGGTTGAGTCGGGTTTTTGCCGGGCCAAGAATGCCACAAATCTAATGGTAAAAAATGCCATGGACTTTATAATGGGTTCCCTGGCATTTATGGCTGTAGGATTTGCAATTATGTTCGGGGCGGATAAATTCGGCCTGTTTGGCACTACAGGATGGTTTCTTACAGGGGCAGAGTATGATGTCAAAAGATACTTATTGTATATGTTCCAGATCGTTTTTGCTGCTACTGCCGCTACAATAGTCTCAGGCGCCGTGGCGGAGAGGCTGAAGTTCTCCACATACTTTATATATAGCATAGTGATCAGCGCCATAATCTATCCTCTCTATGGTCACTGGGTATGGGGAGGAGGCTGGCTTGCAAAATTACCCTTCGGCGCAGGCCATGTAGATTTTGCCGGATCAGGCGTAGTACATACTGTTGGAGGATGGGTTGCAATTGCCGGCGCCATGGTCCTTGGACCCCGCTTCGGCAAGTATGGTAAGGATGGGAGACCAAGGCCGATACCGGGGCATAGCATCACTCTGGCAATGCTCGGTTGTTTCATCCTATGGTTCGGCTGGTTCGGATTTAACCCAGGATCTACACTTTCTGCACATCAGTTGAGGATCTCTGTGATTGCAGTAAATACAAACCTGGCAGCCGCAGGGGGTGGGGCTGCAGCAATTCTATTCATGTATTTTAGATCGAAGAAGTGGGACGTAGGAATGCTAATTAATGGTATACTTGCCGGTCTTGTGGGGATTACAGCCCCCTGTGCCTGGGTTGAGGCATGGGCCGCAGTGGTAATAGGCGCAATTGCAGGGATCCTGGTCGTCATTGCTGTCCTCAAGGTCGAGAAGATGGGTATTGATGATCCGGTAGGCGCCTTTAGTGTACATGGTATAAATGGTATATGGGGTCTTATCGCTGTCGGTATCTTTGCGGATGGGACTTATGGCCTGGCTGTTACAGACCCGCCATATGTTACGGGCCTTCTGTATGGCGGCGGGGCGGGTCAATTAATTGCACAGCTTATTGGTGCTGTTGTATGTGTTGTATGGGCCTTTACCCTCGGATATATTACATTCAAGGTCATGGACCTTGTATATGGAATAAGGGTTCCACTTGAAGAGGAAATTGCCGGGCTTGACCTTGGGGAGCATGGATCTGTTGCATATCCTGACTTTACCCCAAGAAAGACCGTCCTCTCAGTGATTGAGGCGACCAGGGCGAACTCCTCTGAGGCGGTAAAGGTAGGTGCCATGCGGACAGAGAGGGGGGACGTAAAATGAAAAAGATAGATGCTATTATAAGACCTGAGAAGATAGATGAGGTTAAAAAAGCCCTTGAAGAGGCGGGTTACCCAGGTATTACCATTACTGAAGTAGAAGGACATGGTGTCCAGAAGGGGGTGACGCAACAGTGGAGGGGGCAAGAGTATAAGGTGGACCTGCTTCCTAAGATAAAGATCGAGATTGTGGTTAAGGACAAGGACCTTGAAAAGCTGCTGGATGTGATTACCAGGTCTGCCAAGACAGGTGCTGTTGGTGATGGGAAGATATTTGTCTGGGATATAAAGGATGCCATCAGGATCAGGACAGGGGAGAGGGGTGAGGTTGCTATCTAGTAAGCCTTTATATCAATGATTAAGTTCTAACTTCTCCTTCGATTTTATAACCCCCTGCGGATGGCTGCCTCCTCGTCTATCCCAGGGGGCTTCTTTTTTATTCTTCATGCAGACATATCTGCCTTGCCATTGACCTATACAGAATAAATATATATCATGGATATCCGATTACGTTAGAAGCCATCAGGATAGGGAGAGATCTGCTATGTTAGGCAAGGCTTGATGAACACAAGGACCAAGCTTATATGGGTAGCGATCCTCTATTTTGCCGAAGGGTTTCCCTTCGGCCTCATTATTGACACCTTTCCGGTTTATCTCCGTTTCCAGGGTATCAGCCTTACCAGCATTGGACTTTTGAGTCTTGTCGGACTACCCTGGACATTAAAATTTCTCTGGGCGCCTGTTGTTGACCTCTGGGGCCGTCGCAAGACATGGTTTGTCGGATGCCAGATCCTGATCTCCCTTGTCCTCCTTGGGGCTTTTTATCTGGACACATCCAGAATAGGACCACTACTCTGGCTGCTGCTTATCATGGCAATTTTATCTGCTACGCAGGATATTGCCATTGATGCCTATACGATTGAGCTGCTTGATAGTAAGGAGATGGGACCGGCAAATGGTATACGGGTAATGACATACCGAATTGCCCTTATAGGCGCGGGTGGTCTGCTTGTTGCTATGGCAGGGTTAGCGGGGTGGAAGGCGGCATTTATATCTGCGGCCTTCCTTCTCGCCATATTATCATTTACCTGCAGCAAGGCGCCTTTTGTGGCGCGCCACAGGGAACAGATTGATACTGCTCAAGGATGGAGATACCGGATCACAGAAGGTGTATGGCATCCCCTCAGGTCCCTCTTTAATAAAAGAACAGGTTTTATCTCCGTAATGCTATTTATTCTCATCTTTAAATTGGGAGACATGGCCCTTGGCCCTATGGTAAAGCCCTTTTGGGTAGACCGGAAGTTTACACCCCTCCAGATCGGGATGATACCCGGTACTATCGGTGTGGTATCGACGGTTTTAGGCGCGCTGCTTGGAGGTGCGCTTACAAGCCGATGGGGGATCTTCCGGGCGCTCTGGTTACTCGGTATTGCCCAGGCGGCATCAAACCTGGTTTACGCGGCTGCTGCTGCCCTGCCGCCTTCTCAGTGGCTTATGTATACGGCCTCAGTTGTCGAATCCTTTTGCGGAGGGCTTGGGACTGCCCCATTCCTTGCCTTTATGATGAACATCTGCGAAAAAGAATATGCCGCAACACAGTATGCACTTCTAAGCGCATTATTTGGACTTACGCGTTCAGTCTCCGGCGCCATATCAGGCTCAGCAACAGAACGCCTGGGATACGCAGCATATTTCATGTTAACCTTCTTCCTTTCATGTCCGGCCTTTCTTCTGCTTGGCCGGATCAGGGCATGGACAGGAAAAGATCGCAATATCAGTTGAGACGTCAGCGCTTTATGTTATAATTAAATTACTAATTTTTATTGCAATAAGGAGGGATTATCTATGGTTGTTTTAAGGTCTGAAATGGTTCCTCTCGGAACCCCTGCCTCTGATTTTACCCTGCCGGGCGTAGATGGAAAAAGATATTCTTTGAGCAGCTTTGAAGGCAAGCAGATATTAGTAGTCATATTTATGTGCAACCATTGTCCCTATGTAAAGGCTACGCTGGACAGGATGATAAGGATACAGAAGAGGTATCAGGACAAGTCCGTTCAGATCGTAGGCATAAACCCGAATGATGAAACAACATATCCTGATGACTCTTTTGAGAATATGAAGGTGGTTGCAAAGGCAAAGGAGATCCCATTCCCGTACTTGCGTGATGAAACTCAGCAGGTTGCCCGGAAATACAATGCCGTCTGCACCCCTGATATCTTTGTCTATGGCCCTGAAAGAAAACTCCTCTACCGGGGCAGGATAGACGATAACTGGCAATTTGAGGAGAAGGTTACGACAAATGACCTTGCCGATGCTATAGATGCGATCATATCAGGTAAGCCTTTGCCGGCAGAACAGCACCCATCCATGGGATGTTCGATCAAGTGGAAGGATTGACCCAGATGGGATTATCGCGAAGATAATGGAAGTTTTTGAAAGTGAAGATTTACATATAATAAAATTTCTTATATTGTTTCTTGGAACTTTGAACATTTGGTTAAGGTAAAAACAAGAAAAACCGTGAACTTGGTCAATATCTTAGAGGGCTATAAAGAGATAGAAATTGTATCACCCCAAGAATTATGAGGAGGCCACTATGAAAAAGATAGAATATTTTAATTATCAAAAAGTTGCCAAAGACATGAAGATGCCAGTTTCGATTCTTAAGAAAATCGAAAAAGAAGTAAAGGCTGAGTTTCCTAAAGACAAGATGATGTATGAGCTTCATGTTTTGAGAGCAATACGAAGTGGTTATTGGCAAAAAACAGCAGCTTAATAAAAAGCCTGCCCGCACCGACAGATAACAACAGGCTTTGCGGCGCTCCGATTTCTTTGAAATTTACAGCTTACCCCACCAAACCTGATTATTCCTCTTTCGGCAGTACTTGCATTCTGTGTATGACTACCTTGTCAAGAAATTGGTTTAATGTTATATTTTGTTTATTCATTATGTCTACAATGGAAAAAGTGGTTAAACAGGTCTCATCCGGAGGGGTAGTCTTCAGGGAGATTGATGGGAAGATAAATGTTGGCCTCATAACCAGGACTGCAAGGAGCGGGCTAATGGTTTATTGCCTCCCTAAGGGATGGATAGAAAAGGGTGAAGGTCCTGAAGAGGCAGCAATCAGAGAGGTAAGGGAGGAGACCGGACTTACCGGCCGCATCCTTCATAAGATCGGTGAGATTAATTATTTTTTCTATTCAGATAAGAAGGAAAAGATAGTTAAGGATGTCCATTTCTATCTCCTTGAGTACATCTCCGGCATTACTGCAGACCATGACGAAGAGGTTGATGATGCGGGCTGGTTTCCTCTGGATGAGGCAATTCCGCTTTTATCATACAAGAATGAGAGGGAGATACTAATTAAAGCCGGCGACATGATAAGGAATATTATATCGAAGTGATAATGGCTAAAAGCGCCTCCTTGTACAATATATTTCTCGGAATAATATCATCTATCCTTCAACCGGATAGAGGCTCGGGGTCAAGACCAATATTACCGGTATGAAAATAATATGTCCCATATGCAAGGAGGAGACCATCTGGGAAGAGAACCCATACAGGCCCTTCTGTTCAGACAGGTGCAAACTTATTGATCTGGGTGCCTGGGCAAGCGAGAAATACAGGATTGAAGGGGAAGATATCAAAGGGAAGGGTGAGAATGGGGACACAGGCGACAATGAAAGAGATAATTCTGGCGGAGAGGCAGGGATTTGAACCCTGGGTGAGGTTTTACCCCCACAACCGCTTAGCAGGCGGCTGCCTTAAGCCGTACTCGGCCACCTCTCCGGGGATGCTTCGCATCACTTATAACCTATAACTTATAACTCCTAACCGTTAATAGTTATCAGTTAATAATTATCAGTGAAAATTGCCTTGCAATTTTCCTGGCGGAGGGGGTAGGATTCGAACCCACGGTGCTCGTCACACAACGGTTTTCAAGACCGCCGCCATAGTCCACTCGGCCACCCCTCCCTGGATGCTTCGCATCACTTATAACTATTAACTTTTAACTTGTAACTAACTTGTAACTAACATTATAATCTAAGATATCTGCTCCATTCCATCCATATAGGGCCTTAATGCCTCAGGGATTAATATGCTCCCATCCTTCTGCTGGAAATTCTCCAGTATCGCCACAAGGGTCCTTCCTACTGCCAGGCCTGAGCCATTTAAGGTATGTACAAAGCCCCTTCTTTTTCCATCCCTGGAGACATATCTAATTCCGGCGCGTCTTGCCTGGAATTCCTCAAAGTTGCTGCAGGATGATATCTCCCTGAATGTCTCCTGGCTTGGGAGCCATACCTCTATGTCATAGGTCTTGGCAGAGGCAAAACCGAGGTCGCCTGTGCAGAGATGAACAACCCTGAAATGGATCCCCAGCCTTTTCAATACCTCCTCAGCATCTAATAAGAGCATCTCCAGTTCTTCATATGACCTTTCGGGCATGGAAAATTTGACTAGTTCTACCTTATTAAATTGATGCTGCCTTATAAGGCCCCTGGTGTCTTTCCCATAAGAGCCTGCCTCCCTCCTAAAGCATGGCGTATAGGCGACATATGAGATGGGAAGCTTCTCTTCGGATATTACCTCATTCTGATGGATATTTGTCACAGGCACCTCAGCAGTAGGGATCAGGAAGTAGTCATCATCCTTGCACCTGAAGAGGTCCTCCTCAAATTTTGGGAGCTGGCCTGTCCCGGTTATGCTGGCCCTGTTTACCATAAATGGAGGAAGCACCTCAATATATCCATGCTCTTTTGTATGGATGTCCAGCATAAAGTTTATCAGTGCCCTCTCAAGCCTTGCCCCAAGGCCCTTGTAGAGAGTAAAGCGGCTTCCTGCTATCTTTGCACCCCTCTCAAAATCGAGTATATCAAGTGATTCACCAATATCCCAGTGGGGTCTTGGTTTAAAATCAAACTGGGGCGGTTCACCCAGCCTCCTAATCTCCTTATTCTCATTCGAATCCTTCCCTTTAGGTGTCGACGGATGGGGGATATTCGGGATTACCAGCAAAAAACTGTTCAGCCTCTCCTCAATATCCCTTGCCTTTACCTCAATCTCCTTAATCCTGTCCGATACTGACTTCATCTCAGAGATCAGTTGATCTGTCTTTTGTCCTGAGGCCTTAAGCCTTCCTATCTCATCAGAGACGGCATTCCTCTTTTGGCGCAGCTCATCCCCTGTTAGGAGAAGCCGCTTCCTCTCGGAGGAAAGATCGGTAAATCCTGAAAAATCAATCCTCTGGCCCCGCGCAGACAGGACCTCCTGAACAAAATCAAGATTTTCAATAACAAATTTCACGTCAAGCATATTAGCAGACCCGAACAAATGAACTGTAATATTATCAAATTTAGCCTTTATAAGGCAACAAGTATTATGCATACATTTGTAATCTTTTCTTGACTTTATCCGACCCTTTATGATAAAAAATTGCACTAACAATAATTCTGGAGAGGATATGGCCAAGAGACACAAATCAGCAATTAAGGCAGACAAGCAATCAAAACGGAAGAGGGAGAGGAACCGTGCCACTTTATCCAAGGTAAAATCTGTTTTGAAGAAGACTAGTTCGGCTGTAGAGTCAAAACAGATCGAGGCAGGGAAAACATTACTTCCGCAACTGACATCAATTATCCAGAAGGCTGTATCAAAGGGTATGATGCACAAAAA
>CAZYNY010000001.1:58557-66427 GCA_964648095.1 uncultured Nitrospirota bacterium
ATCAACGGCCTTATCGGAAAACCGGCCTAAACAGGTAAGCAGATCTTAAGTATCAATGCCTCTAAAACAATCCTTGGGACAATCCTGCTGGATTTCAGTTCAAGATCGGCCTTAAGAAAAAGCGATAAGATGCGGGAAAGTTCCCTGCATGTGTATCCTTCGCTCTGCTTTATTATCTTATCTCTTTTGCCGTGCGGGATGCCTATCTCCTGAAGTAGATCATCTACTGACCGGCCGGCCTCCTTTGTCTCCACTATCCTCCAGATAATCCTGAATTGGCGTACTATCATAGAGAGTACTACCAGCGGAGGTTCTCCTGAGATTAGAAGGAGTGATAATAGCCTGAGCGAGTCACCGGCATTTTTCTCAACTAAAGAGCGTGTCAGGTCAAATATGGACGGGGTCTCTTCTCCGCAGGTAATTGCCTTGACATCTTCAAGTCTTGCAACTTTTTTTTCTTCAAGATACAGGGAGAGCTTCTCGATCTCGCTTAATATTCCCCGCAGGTCATCGCCCTTTCTTTCAATAAGAAAGGAAATAGCATCATCCGATATTGTAAAGTCCAGGCACTTTGCCTTTGTTTTGATCCATGAAATCAACCGGATGCCTGACAATGGTTGTATCTGGATAGGCGAAAGGATCTCTTTGACCTCCCGGAAAAACCTCTTCCGCATATCCGGCTTCGCCGCGACAAGAATAAGACAGGTTGTTGGCGATGGTTTCTTGATATATTGGAGGAGGAGTTCAAGTCCTTCTGCCGGCATGAGATTAATATCCTTAATCTGGATTACCCTCCATGGAGAGCAGAATGGAAAACTCTCCGCAATTGCCAGGACATCAGATATATTTGTTTTATCACCATCAAAGATATCATAATTAAACCCTCTTGAATCAACCACCATTGTCCTGTCCAGTATCCTTGATAGGGCATCACCAATGAGGAGTTTTTCTTCCCCATAAAAAAGGTATAGAGGTTCAATCTTGCCCTTTTCAGTCCTCTTCAGGAATTCAATATAGGTCATAATATTTGTGGGTGCCCTTTTGGTAGTCATGGGCAGGCACAGGGCCTGCCCCTACAGGCCTTCCAGGATCCGGCTTACAAGATCCTCTGCAAAAAGCTTTGCAGCCTCCTCAATAGCCCTATTCTCTGCTGTGCTGTTGGCAGTTATATCGTCTGTTACAAAATACTCGGCTGTTACCTCTCTTCCCTTCTCTGTCCAGATATTTGCCTTGTCAGTCAATCCCGGTTTGTTGTTCTTGCCGGAGAGGCCCACATCAATCCTTATCGATACCCTGTACTCAGTCGCCCTGTTATTGCTTGATGATATAGGTGTCAGACTAAAGCCTGTTATCCTTCCGGTAAGGGTTAGATCTGCCAGAGCAGGGTCATTGATTAACTGAAGGCCTCCATTAGAGACAAGCTCCTCTTTTATGAATCCCGTAACCTTTTTTCCAATTAATGGCTCGAATGTATCATTGTGAAAGGTTGGAACGGCTATCTTTCTGGACTGGGTATCAGATATGCTCCTGCCAAGGAAACGATAACCGCATCCAGTAGATAAAGCCAAGGTTAAGGCTAAGGTTACGAAGAAGGCTAAGGTTGAGGCTGAGGTTAAGAATTTCCTTAACCTATATCTAAACCTTAACCTGCTTTTTCCCCTCAACCTAAACCTCAACCTTAACCTCTCTTTTGTGCTTTCTATCCTGCCACAATATTTATTAGCCTCCCCTGGACATAGATCACCTTTTTGATTGCCTTCCCCTTTGTCCATTCCTTTAATTTTGGCAAGGCAAGTACCCTTGACCTGACCTCCTCTTCTTTCATGTCAGGTGGTATATCTATCTTTCCTTTGAGCTTGCCATTTATCTGGATAACAATGAGTACCTCATCTGTCTTTATAACATCCGGGTCATAGTCCGGCCAGCCGGCCCTAAATATAGTAGGCATGTGACCAAGCTTGGTCCATAGCTCCTCTGCTATGTGGGGTGCAAAGGGGGATAGGAGGATTACTGCTGTTTCAATGGCCTCCTTCATTACTGCCAGGCCTTCCTTTTCATTATCAAGCTTTACAAGATATATGCTGTTGACAAGCTCCATAATAGCGCTTATAGCGGTATTAAAATGGAATCCCCCCTCTATATCTCTTGTAACGTCCCTGATGGTGGCATGGGTCTTTCTTCTCAGATCTTTAAGTTCTTTTGAGAGGCCGGCCTGCCCTGTCAGTTCAACTGACAAACCGGATAGTTTGGGGGCAAATTCAATCACCTTTCTCCATATCCTGTTTAAGAACCTGAATGCGCCTTCCACGGCCCTGTCATTCCATTCAGCATCCTTTTCAGGAGGACCGATGAAGAGCGTATAGAGCCGTAGCGTATCCGCACCATATTTCCCGATGAGTTCATCGGGGCTTACCACATTCCCTTTTGATTTCGACATCTTCTCGAGCCTGCCGGTAATGCTGCTTGTCTTGCATATCATACCCTGCGTAAATAGGGCCTGGAATGGTTCCTTAAATGGGATATATCCTTCGTCATAAAGGACCTTCACGATAAACCTTGAGTAGAGAAGATGCAGGACGGCATGCTCAATACCGCCAATATACTGATCCACAGGAAGCCACCTGCCTGCGAGTGATTTATCAAAGGCCTTCTGGGTGTCCCGTGGGGAAAGGTATCTTAGGAAATACCAACATGAGCAGAGCCACTGGGCGATGGTATCCGTCTCCCTTTTTGCCGGACTGCCGCACCCTGGGCATCTGGTGTTAACAAATGCCTCTGCATGGGCAAGGGGAGATCTCCCCTCCTTTGGCCTGAAATTCCCTATCTCAGGAAGCATAACGGGAAGTTCGGCCTCAGGTACAGGTACCTCTCCGCATTTCTCACAATAGACGATCGGGATAGGAGTCCCCCAGTATCTTTGCCTTGAGATCAACCAGTCCCTTATCTTATAACTGATCCTGTGTCTCCCGACCTTCCTCTCTTCCATGTGGCCCACTATCTTCTGCATTGCCTCTTTATTCCTCAGTCCGTTGAAATGACCTGAGTTTATCTGGATGCCGTCTTCTGTATATGCAGCCTCCATGGACGACGCCTCAAGATCAGCCCCCTCACGCATGATTACGGGGATGACAGGCAGGCAATACTTTCTTGCAAATTCAAAATCCCTCTGATCATGTGCGGGGACACCCATTACAGCGCCTGTCCCATATTCCATCAGGGCATAATTGGTTATCCATAGGGGCACCCTATTCCCATTTACCGGATTTATCACATCCCTGCTAATGGGGATGCCCTTTTTTTCTGCTGCCGCCTCCTCCCTGCTGATTTTTTTCTCCCTCCGGACCTCATTTATAAATTGCAGGATCTCCTCCCTGTTGGGAGAATCGGTTATCAGCTTCTCAATTGCGGGATGCTCCGGGGCCAGGGCCATAAAGGTGACCCCATAAATGGTATCAGGCCTTGTGGTAAAACAGGGAAGGATTGAATCTGATCCATCTACCCTGAAATCGATCTCTGCGCCCACACTCCTTCCGATCCAGTTATCCTGCATTACCTTGACGCGCTCAGGCCATTCTGTGAGCATGGAGAGATCATCAAGCAGTTTTTGTGCATATTCTGTTATCTTGAAAAACCATTGCTCCTGATTTTTCTGTTCAACAGGGGTATCACATCGCTCGCATGATCCTCCGATCACCTCCTCGTTGGCAAGTGTTGTGGCGCAGGAAGGACACCAATTTACTGGCGCAAGTCTCTTGTAGGCCAGGCCCCTGTTGTAAAGCACAAGGAAGATCCACTGGGTCCACTTATAATATCCAGGATGACATGTAGCTATCTCCCGATCCCAGTCGTACCCTATGCCCCACCGGATGAGCTGTTCCTTCATCCTCCGGATGTTGCTGATTGTCCAATCCTTAGGATGTATATTATTTTTTATGGCGGCATTTTCAGCCGGAAGCCCGAAGGCATCCCATCCGATCGGCGAGAGGACGTTGTATCCATTAAGGATCTTATATCTTGCCAGCGCATCCCCGATAATATAGTTTCTGCCATGGCCGACATGGAGGGTGCCGGATGGGTAGGGGAACATGACAAGGCAGTAAAACTTCTTATCCTCCCTGTCAGGATCTATTTTAAACAGAGATATCTTATCCCAATACCCCTGCCATTTCTTCTCAATAAGCGCTGGATTGTAGTTTGTTTCCAACAGTCCTAAACCCTTTTCACATACCTTTCTTTTTCGCTATAGATACACCCGCAATACTGCTGTCTGTAGAGGCCCATCTCCCTTGAGGCCGTCACACCCTCTTTCCAGCCTACTCTGAAGTCCTCATAATAGAATGGTATCTCATGCCTTTCCGATACAGCGAGGGCTATCTCCCTGATCATGTCATGTTTCTGATGCCTGCTGTATAACAAAGATGTGGTAAAGGCGTCAAACCCTTTTTCCTTGGCAGTCCTTGCAGTGGAAGCAAGCCTCATCTCATAGCAGTATCTGCACCTGCCTTCAACATCAAAGGCCACCCGCTGCAAAAAGGACTCCATCTCGTATCCCTCGGAGAATATCACGTCTAATGATGACTTGTCCGAGAAGACCCGTGCGGCATCTTCCCGCCTTTTGTACTCCATGTATGGATGGATATTGGGGTTATAAAAAAAGCCTACTATCCCGAAGTTTTCTTCTCTGAGCTTTTTTAATGGATATATATCGCAGGGTGCGCAGCAGATATGCATCAGGAGCCACAATCTATGAGACCTCCAACATCCTCTCTATGGCCATCTTTGCCTTCTTTCCTATATCATCCGGAACAGTAACAATATTCTCCATATCTTCAAGTGCCCATAGGACCTTCTCAAGACTGTTCCTCTTCATATTTGCACATACAGCCTTTTCACTTGCCGGGTAGAATATCTTATCGGGATTCTCTTTTTTAAGGCGGTGGATGATGCCGGTCTCAGTCCCGATGATAAACTCCCTTGTATTTGATAACTTGACCTCTCTGCAGATCCCCTCTGTTCCAAGGATGAGGTCTGCAAGGCCGGCCACCTCAGGTGAGGACTCAGGATGTACAATTACAAGGGCATCGGGGTGTTCGGCCTTAAGCCTCTTTATGTCCTCGCCTATTATCCTTAAATGTGTTGGACAGAAGCCGTTATACAGGATCATCTCCCTTCCTGTCTTTTTCGAGATATAGCCGCCAAGATATTTATCAGGCACAAATATTATCTCCCTGTCAGCAGGGATCGACCCTACAACCTTGGCGGCATTTGCTGATGTGCAGCATATATCGCTTTCTGCCTTAACCTCGGCCGTTGTATTGACATAGCAGACAACGACAGCTTGAGGGTATTGCTCCTTAAGCTTTCTTAGTTTATCCAGTGTAATCATATCTGCCATAGGACAGCCTGCATTGAGGTCGGGCATTATGACTTTCTTATCCGGCGATAAGATGGCTGCTGTTTCTGCCATAAAATGTACTCCACAAAAGACAATAACTTTTGCGTCGGTCTTTGCCGCGGTCTTGCTCAGGGCAAGGGAGTCGCCGACAAAATCGGCTATATCCTGGACCTCTCCCACTTGATAGTTATGGGCAAGGATAATGGCCCCTCTCTCCTTCTTCAGCCTCTCTATCTTTCCCTTAAGATCGATACTTGACAAGCAATCCTCCTACTGCCACCTATAGCCTACATATCTTAAGTCAATAATTGTCGGCCTTAATATTTCTATAAAGTAATCCAGATCCTCTTCGGTTGTATCCCTGCCCAGGGAAATCCTCAATGCACCGTACGCAAATGTCTCAGGGGCTCCGATGGCATTTAAGACATGGGAAATACCCCTTTTACCTGAGCTGCATGCTGAACCTACTGATGTAATTAAATGATTTTGATTAAGCTTCATCATTATCGTTTCTCCCTCTATGCCTCCGATACAGATGCTTATATTATTGGGAAGTCTGTTTACCCTGTCGCCGTTTAATATAATATCAGGGGCGATAGTCAAGAGCCTGTTAATCATCTTATCCCGTAACTCCGTGAGCCTATTTGATTCTTGCTCCATCTCCTTTGCCGAAAGCTCCACAGCAGCCCCAAGGCCGACTATCCCGGCAACATTCTCAGTGCCTGCCCTTTTCCCATTTTCCTGCTCACCGCCATGCATAATCGGGACTATCCTTGTGCCGCCTCTAATATATAAGGCACCAACCCCCTTCGGCCCATAGATCTTGTGGCCGGATAGGCTCATCAGATCTACGCCGATATCATCTATCTTAGTTGGTATATGGCCAAAAGATTGGACAGCATCTGTGTGCATATAAACCCCTCTCTCATGGGCAATGGCCGAGATCTCCTTAATCGGCTCAATGGTCCCTATCTCATTGTTCGCATGCATTATAGATATAAGCACCGTCTTATCGGTAATTGCCGACATAACATCTTTGGGGTCTACCATACCGAACCGGTTAACAGGGAGATATGTAACAGACCATCCCTCGCTCTCAAGGAATTTGCATGGCTCAAGGATGGCCTTATGCTCAATAGCGGATGTAATAATATGATTCCCCTTCTTCCGGTTGGCATAGGCCACGCCTTTTATAGCCAGGTTATTGGCCTCGGTACCACCGCTCGTAAAGACTACCTCCTCCTTTTCCGCACCTATGAATGCAGCAAGTCCCCTCCTTGTCTCTTTAATGCCCTCCTTTGCATGTTTCCCAAGGGTGTGCATGCTGGATGGGTTTCCATAGTGCTCTATAATATAGGGGATCATCTTTGTGATCACATCAGGATGTATAGGGCATGTGGATGCATGGTCGAGATAGATCGTCTTCATAACTGTATTTCTCCTCTTTACATTAAGTTAAGTTATTTTTCTGATATCTGTTTGGTTATATTAATTTGACGGATTATATCACTGTCTTATGTTTTAAGTAAATGGGAAGGGATTGCTGACGAAGAGGCAATCTGATTCTTCTTGTCTGATCTTTAGACTAAATCTTAGTAAAATAGCATCAAGCCGGCCTTGCAACTATCAGTTTGACTATGTCAGAGAGGAGGTCTTCTTCCCTCTCAATAACAAGACCGCTCTTCTTTATGTTCTCAATGGTCCTCCGATTTATATTCACACCCGTCAACCTGACAATAAGGGGGTTTACTAGGTCAAATAGCCGGCCTATTGGGATCCGATTAGGTCTCATATGCTCAAGGAGGATTATTCTCCCTTGCCCTTTGCATACCCTTTTTAACTCCCTTAGTCCCTTAATTGGATCCGGAACGGAACAGAAGACAAATGTGGCAGCAACTGTATCGAATCTCCTGTGCTCAAACTCAAGGCGCTCTGCATCCATAAGCTTTAGCGAGACCTTAAGATTAAGCATTCTTGCCCTCTTTATCGCCCCCCTCAACATCCCCTCGCTTATGTCTATTGCCACAGCATCAATTCCGGGTGGATAATACCCCAGGTTTTTCCCGGTTCCAATGCCAACCTCAAGGAGCCTCTCTTTTGGATCTATCATTTTGAACAGCCCCCTCCGCCATCACGAAAAGAAGAGTATTTCCATGGGGAATTCAATCAGGTCAAATAGGACTGAGATCCTATTGTATCTCCTCCTTGTTTTTAAAGTTTCATCAATGCTCATCGATAATAATTATATCTTCAAGGGCTACTCATAGTAAACTTCCCTTTTTACTTTGTGTACTTGAAATGCACAATTATTATGTGGACTGCACCCCTGAGTCTGGACAGTTCAAGTTAGAGTAATCAGACAGGAGTGTTTATGGTTATTAGTTTTTAAGAAAATCTCCTCATATTCATCCGGAGGTCTGTACCCCAGGGATGAGTGTAAACGTTTTTGATTGTAGACCTGTTTTATAAAATATG
>CAZYNY010000002.1:0-28704 GCA_964648095.1 uncultured Nitrospirota bacterium
ATAGGGCCTTTGCGAGGCCTTTGTATCCATCCTGGGAGATATAGGAGTCTATGTCTCCTTTGTAGCCTTCTGCATTTAGTCTTTTAAGTAGGATAAGTTCTTCCATACACTCTATTTGCTCGATCTAAACTGTTCGATTAGTTCGTCCACCTTCTCTTTTGTCAGATTCTCATGGTAGTCATCATTAACCTGCATAACAGGCGCAGTGCCACACGACGCAAGGCACTCAACGGTCTTGATTGTAAACATATTATCAGGGGTTGTCTCACCAATATCTATTCCTAGTTTTTCCTTAAGATAATCAATGAGCGAGTCTGCGCCCATCAGTGAACAGGAGAGGTTATGGCAGACCTGAAGAAGATATTTTCCTACAGGCTTAAGATTGAACATGCTGTAGAATGTAGCCACCTCATATACCTGAATAGGTGTCAGGTCAAGGACCTCCGCTACATGACGCATTACCGGTTCCGAGAGATATCCATTCTCCTTCTGTGCCAGGTGCAATAATGGGATCAGGGCCGATCTCTTTTCCGGGTAATGACCCATTATCTCTTTTATCTCCCTTTTTGCCTCTTCTGAAAATGCAAAATCCATCTTTAACGTATCCTCCCTCATCTGTCACACTCCCCCATTACTATGTCATATGTCCCGAATATGGTCACAAGATCTGCAATCAGGTAATTCCTTGACATATGGTCAAGGGCGCCTATATGTATATAGGATGGGGATCTTACCTTAACCCTGTAAGGTTTACCGCTTCCATCGCTCACAATATAGAAACCCAATTCCCCTTTGTGCGCCTCTGTTCCGCAGTATACCTCACCCTTGGGTACCTTCATACCGCTTGAGGCGATCTTGAAGTGGTGTATCAGGCTCTCCATCTCAGTTACCACTTTTTCTTTCGGCGGCATTGTCATCCCGGGTATCTCTGCCATTATGGGCCCTAAAGGCATTTTTTCAAGACACTGCTTTATTATGGCGCTGCTCTGGTGAAGCTCCTGCATCCTGCACCAGTATCTATCGTAAGTATCGCCGGACTTACCCAATGGAACACGCCATTTAACCTTGTCATACGCCGCATAGGGTTCGGCCTTCCTTACATCATAATAGACGCCTGATCCCCTGAGCGTAGGCCCTGTCAGGCTGAAATTTATGGCATCATTTGCCGATATATACGCTATCCCCTTGGTCCTGAGAAGCCAGATCCTGTTCTGAACAAGGAGCGTGTCATACTCTTCAATCTTGGCAGGAAACTCCTCCAGAAACTTAAGAAGCTTTTCTGTAAAACCTGGCGGAAGGTCAGAATCAACTCCCCCGATTCTATAATAACTGTACGTAAGCCTTGCCCCGCATAAACTCTCGAAGAGATCAATTAATATCTCCCTCTCCCTGAAAGTAAAGAAGAAGACCGTCATAGCGCCTATATCAAGCGCCTGCACCCCAAGCCAGAAGAGATGACCTATAATCCTCTGCATCTCAGCAATGATAGTCCTCAAATACTCTGCCCTCTCGGGAACCTTTATCTGCATAAGCTTCTCTACTGCCCTGACCCAGGCAAAGTTGTTCAGCATAGATGCGATATAGTCCATCCTGTCTGTCAGGGTGATGAACTGCTGGTAGGTCATGTTTTCGGCCAATTTTTCAACCCCCCTGTGGAGATAGCCCAGGTAAGGCGTCGCCTTTACTATCTTCTCTCCCTCAAGGTCCAGGACTACCCGTAAGACCCCATGGGTAGCTGGATGCTGTGGTCCCATATTTACAAGCATATCCTCTGACCTGAAGAAATTACCCCCCTCTTCTTCCTCGGTTTTAGAGAGCGGATAGTGGGGAGGCTCCTGAGGATAAGCCGGGAAATAATAATCCTCTGTATCGCGAAAGGTCTTTTCTGTTGCAGGCTCTTTTATTAACACCTTCTCATGCATTTTTTTCTATCCCATCTTTGGAATAAAGTCGTATGTGTGCCGCCATCCCCTCCCCTTAATCGGGAAATCCTTTCTTAAGGGATAGCCCTCGTCATAATCCTCCGGCATAAGTATCCTTCTCAGGTCCGGGTGGTTATTAAACCTGATACCCATCATGTCAAAGGCCTCCCTCTCCATGAAATCGGCGCCCTTCCATATACCTGTCACAGAATCTATGCTACAGTCATCCTCTTTCACCCTGACCTTCACCCTAATTCTATGCATCTTCCTTGTAGAATAGATCTGATAGACTACCTCAAATCTCTCCTCATCGTTTGGATAATCAACAGGTATTATCTCGGTCATCATATCAAAATCGAGGTCTGCATCATCATGGAGAAATCTTAATATATTCAGAACCTGATCCTTCTTTACAAGAACAATTATATCGCCGGCATATTCCTTTACCCCGATAAAACCTTCCGGGAATCTCGACTGTATCCTCTCTGCCATCTCATTCATATGAACCTGTCCTATTTCACAAAGACCTTTTCCTTCATAATCTTCTCCTGGAGCTTAATTATCCCGTAGAAGAGCGCCTCCGGTCTTGGCGGACATCCGGGAACAAAGACATCAACAGGTACAATCTGATCCACACCCTGTACTACACTATAGGTATTAAATATATTGCCTGAGATCGCGCATGAACCCATGGCTATAACGTAGCGCGGCTCCGGCATCTGATCATATACCATCCTCAAGACAGGCGCCATCTTTCTGCAGACCGTACCTGCTACAATCATAAGATCAGACTGTCTGGGTGATGCGCGAAAGACCCCCGCACCAAACCTGTCCAGATCAAACTTTGCAGAAACCGATGCAATCATCTCGATAGCACAGCATGCAAGGCCGAATGTCATCGGCCAGAGCGCAGATTTTCTGGCCCAGTTCACCAGGAAATCGAGATTTGTCGTAATTATATTTGGCTCAAACTGTCTTGTTATTAATCCCATTCCAGTGCCCCCTTTTTCCATGCATAGAAATATCCGACTAATAATATTACAATGAACAGCATCATCTCTATTAGTCCGTAAAGACCAATCTTGTTAAAGACTACGGCCCACGGATAAAGGAATACTACCTCGATGTCGAAAAGTACAAAGAGCATCGCAATTATGTAATACCTCATCGGGAAGGGCGTTCTGGCATCAGAGAAGGGCTTCATGCCGCTCTCATAGGGACTTAACTTCTCAGGATAGGTCTTTTTTGGACGTACAAGGTAGCCTGCTACTATTGTCCCGACGCCAAAGGCAATGGCGATTATTATAAAGACTACGATGGGCAGATAATTGGAAGGTAAATAACCACCAAACATCAATACCTCTTATTACACAAGGATTTGTATCTTATAGTAATGCAAACAACGTTGTCAAGTAAAAAAACGCTGTCTTGCAAAAAATTTAGCAGCACCATTTGACACCCCCTTATCTTGGTTGGTAGTATCATAAACTTTACATGTTTTGGATCACCTGTATTAAATTGATGCAATACATGAACATGAATTATATGGAACTATTAATAAAAATGATGTCCTCAAGATTATGCCGGCTTGCTTTTTTGCTTACAGTATTATTGCCGGCCCTATCCCGTGCCGGCACGTGCACACCAACTGTTTCTTCAGGCGAATTGATTCAATCAGCCATTGATGCATCATCTTCCGGAGATACGATCTGTGTGGGGGTCGGCACGTACACGGAAAATATTACCCTTAGGTCCGGCATCATCCTGCAGGGTGAAGAGCCGGCCCGGACTATCATTGACGGCGGAGGCAGCGGAACCGTAATAACGGGTTCAGAATCGGTAAACCTTTATAACATTACTATAACAAATGGCGATACCGGTCTTTCGGCAACAAATATCACTGGTCTTGCCATTCAAAACGTAATCATAACCAATAATACCACTGGCATATCATGCTCAGGTTCAACCCTTACGTTAACTAATATCGTCATTGACCTGAATACAACCGCCATAAGTTGCTCTAGCTCCTCCGAGCTAACCCTGAGCAATGCAATCATTACTAATAATGGGACAGATATAAATTTAACCGGCACCCTTACAATTGGTTATAACCTGATTTTCAATAATACAACGACCAATTACCCGACCGATGACACGACAAGCATCTTTAGCCAGGACCCCCTCTTTGTCGATACAGTTTCAAACGACTATCACCTTCAGGCAGGCTCCCCGGCCATTGACACCGGAACCGGCACAGATCCTGATGGTACGCCGGCAGACATCGGGGCCTATGGGGGTGCGGCAATGGACACTACACCCTTTCCTGTCTCTAGTCCGACACTGACCGCCTCCGGTTCAGATACAGTTAGTCTTAGTTGGTCGGCAAATAATGCATATTCGATCGCCGGATATAAGCTCTATTTTGATTCCGATGCATCAGGGGCCCCATATGATGGATCCTCGTCCGAAGGTCCCTCTCCCATCGATGCAGGAAATACCACAAGCTTTACCTTGTCAGGCCTTACAAACTCAGGCGGCACTCTTTCATCCCCAACAGGGCTTACCGCATCACCGGGAAACGGATCTATCCTCCTTACCTGGAATACAGTTGATGGGGCAGAAGGCTATATACTTTACTATGGTATATCGCCTGGAATCTATTCCCAGTCAATTGATCTTGGAAATACCGCATCATCTTCCCTAACGGGTTTGACTAACGGGACTGTGTACTATTTTGCTGTCTCAGCATACACACAGCCCACATACTACCTAGTTGTAACTGCTTACGATACATCGGGGAATGAATCTGCATTGGCAAATGAGGTTACGGCCATCCTGACTGCTAAGAGCGAAGGCGCCAGGTCTCAAGAGGTCTTTGAACGTCCTGAGGAGTCGATCCCATTTCCCATACTAAAGGACGAGGGGAGGTGTTTTATTGCCACTGCGGCTTATGGGTCAAATCTGGAACCAGAGGTCCTCCTTTTAAGGAGGTTCCGGAACCATTATCTCCTTACAAATCAGATTGGGAGAGCGGCAGTAGACCTTTATTATAATCTTAGTCCGCCTGCGGCTGATTATATCCGCCGTCATGAACGGCTCAAGCCGGTTGTACGGGTTTTGCTGCTACCATTTATTGGAATAGCCCATCTCTGCCTCGATACCTCTTTGATCCAGAAGTTCCTTCTTTATCTGGTTGTTTTATCCTTACTGATAACCCTTTTTATAGCCAAAAGAAGGAAGGTAGTATGAGTCGTTTCGCTATTGTTTTATGCCTATCATTCATGTCAGTATTCTTAATTGTCTTGTCCGTTAGGGCTGAATCTCCGACATCATCATTGAGTATAAAAACCGGGTATTTTATACCCAGAATAGATGGCTGGTCGGACCATTTTGATGAGAAGGGTGTATGGTTCGGGGGATTAGAGCTTGGATGGAAACTGACACGACGGTTTGAGCTGCGTTTAAATCTTGACTATTCTCAGGCCAAAGGAAAGGCAACCACTCCCACCGGGAGGGCCGGCGCTGATGAAGCCACATTCCAGCAAGTTCCGGTATATGCATCTCTTTTGTACCGGTTTGTTTTTTATGAAGACCAGCCTATAGTTCCCTATATAGGCGGTGGATTTACACATCAATTTTACAGGCAAAGATTAGATGGCGATAAGGTATCAGGAGATCAGGACGGCTATCACCTAAGGGGCGGGTTGCAGCTTCTCCTGGACTATGTAGATCCCGGAACTGCCGGCGATTTTTTCTCCGAGTGGAAGGTCTTCAATACCTATCTGACCATCGAGGCAATCTACTCAAAGGTAGATGATTTCGGAAGGAGGGATGTAGACCTTGGCGGATGGGGTTATGTCGGCGGTCTGCTCTTCGAGTATTAATACCAGGTCGCCTTCAGTCGGCTGCCTGGAAAAAACAGGTTGAGGTCAAGGTTAAGGTTTAGGAACTTCTTAGCTCAACCTCAGCCTCAGCCTTCTTCGTGCCTCCTTGCCGCCTTGGTATCCTGTTGAATGCGATCTGGTATAAGACATAATTTTCTTGACAAAAAGGATGTCTCAGGTATAATTTGACACATATTTTTCAAAGGCCCTTGACTCTGTTTAGGTAGGCAATAGAGGCAGTCTTATGACGTTCAATCTTGTTTTTCGAAAAGTCTTAACTTCAGTGCCTACCAAAGGCAGCACAAGGCTTCTTTTTATTATCGCCTGCCTGGGCAGCATCATGCTCCCAAATCTCGTATACGCCCTTCCACAATTCCCGATCCGGTTTGGGATGGATATATACGGCGACCATATGCATGGCCACGAAGAAGACTCTATGACAATGGATTGCAGTGCCTGCCATGTGAACCCTACAGGCGGCGGGATGAGGAGCGAACATGGCCTCCAATTTTCCATGGAGAAGCTACCGACGTGGAGAACCAGCGAAGAAAATGAAGAGACCCTAATGAGCGCAAAGATCAATAACCTCTTCTCTGTCGGGGCAGATCTGAGATTTGCCTATCTGCTGGCCGAGAGCGAATCGGCATCAGCCTATAAAAATAGCTTCTTCCCTATGCAGGCCGACATCTACTTTGCCTTTATGCCTCATCAAAACTTTACACTCTATTATCAGAATGGCATACAGGGGATCAGGGAGGTCTTTGGTCTTATCCATGACCTGCCTGGCAATGCCCATCTGAGATTTGGAAAATTTTTGCCGCCTTATGGCCTGAAGCTGGACGACCATACATCATTTATCCGGGAGAAGCTTGGGTTCGGCAATAATACTGCCCTGGACTCGGACGCAGGAGTAGAGGTCGGATTTGCAAAAGGGTTGTGGTTCGGCAACGCAGCCATATTTAACGGGTCAGGTTCCAGTCTCTTCACCAGAACAGGGTCTAACGCAGATGACAACCGCTCGAAAGGGGTTTCAGCTACCGGCGGGTTAAAGGCGCCGAGGTTCTGGCTTGCAGGATCATTTTTTAATAACACAACCGGCAAGGATGCATCAGAGGAGACCAAGGAGTATATCGGGGGTTACTCGGCGCTCCGTATCTGGCAATTATCGTTTTTGGGGGAGATGGATCGGATCGAAACAATGACGCCGGCATCAAGGACAAGGGGTTTGGCGGCCTATGGGGAGGTAAATTCTCTCCTCCATAAAGGAATCGTGGCCAAGGTAAAATATGATTTTTATAATCCTGACATCGATATCGGAGGCGACCTCCAGGAGCGGTTTACTTTTGGTTTTGACCTCTACCCTTATCCCTTTACAGAGATATTAATCCAATACAGGGTTAACAAGGAAGAAACTGAGATCAAGAACGATCAGTTTCTGACAATGATTCACCTATATTTCTAATCTATAAGGAGGCATAAATGAAGCAGGCTAAACCTATAGGCATCTTCTTCTTATTAACCATATTTTTACTTATAACAGGCTGCGGGGATGATGATGTCACACTCCAGAGTATTTCAATAACCTCAAATGATTCCGATTCAAGTATAACCGAGGACTCTACACTACAGTTTACAGCCACGGGAAGCTACTCTGACGGCTCCACTAAGGATTTAACCTCATCGGTAACCTGGAGCTCAAGCGATACTGCGGTGGCGACTATAAATAGCTCTGGGTTGGCCACAGCCGTGTCAGAGGGGACCGCAACGATCACTGCAACAACAACCATAGACAATCGTACTATATCAGGGAGCGCTACTTTAACCATCACTGCAGGCGCTGCTACGGTCCAGGTTTCAATAACTGGTCCGCCCACCGGAGCATGCACAACTTCCTATAATCCAGATTCCATTACCATATCGGTAGGTGATACTGTTACATGGACAAATAGTTCTACTGTTGATTTGCATACGGTAACCAGTACCGATAATGCCGGACCCGGATGTACCTCGGGTGGTGGTACAACTACAGGATCTCCTCTGAACTCCGGGAGTATAGCAGTCAACGGCGGGACCTTTTCTCATACCTTTGACACAGCTGGCACATATAATTATGTCTGCACCACTTCTCTGCATCAGATGCGCGGAACGGTGACAGTCAACCCGTAAGTAAACAAAAGAATAGCCCTCCCAAATGGGAGGGCTATTTATATCAAGCCTATTTATGTCCTTCAGATTGCTTCACTCGGTTAGCAATGACATCCTTTTTATCTTAACAACTTTTCCCCCCAACATCAGAACCCATTATCAGATATTTCAGGAATGTCCTGGCAGACTTGGCAGTCCTTCTTATCTCCCTCGGGTGTCTTATCATCTGTCCTAGCTTGTAGAGGAGGTATCCTGGCCGAAGATAAAATGATCTCCTGGCATCATCACAGAACCTTACAAGCTCATCGGGTGAGAGCCCTTCTGTCTTGATAACTGTATTATGGAGGCCCTCAGGGGTAAGCCATCTGGAAAAATCATCGGTGATAATCAGGTCTCTTTCCTTGTACCAGGAGTACGCCTCTGTACCGGGATAGACCATAACCGGATAGAATTGGACTGTGTCGGGGTTAAGCCTCTTTGCTAGTTCAAGGGTTTCCTTTAAGGTCTCTTTTGTCTCGCCTGGCAGGCCTGCCATAAAGCATCCATGGATTAAAATCCCTGCCCTCCTAGCATTGCCCATAAAGACTTCCATCTCTTCTATCTTCACCTTTTTCTTCATATTATCCAGGATACCTTGACTTCCGCTTTCAAACCCCACACAGAGGGAGCGACATCCTGCCTTCCCCATTATCCGCATGGTCTCATAATCAAGACCAACCCTGGAATTGGCTGTCCATGAGACCCTTATTCCCCTTTGTATTATAAGCTCTGACAGCTCCTTGCACCTTTTCCTATTGATAGTCATTGTATCATCTTCAAAAAAAATGGCCTTTGCCTGGGGAAAGTTCTCTACAATAAATTCTATCTCGGAGACTACATTCTCCACGCTCCTGAGCCTGAACCCCCTCCCCATCAGGGTCTGGGGGTAGACACAGAATGTGCAGGGGAAGGGGCACCCCCTGCTTGTTGTGATGGTGACCATCGGATATAAGGCATTGGGATTAAAGTAATTCTCTATCCTCAAAAACCTCTTGTAGATCTTGCTGACAAATGGGAGTCTGTCTAAGTCTTCTATATACGGCCTGCTGGGATTATGGGTGATACCATTCTCCCCCCTGAAACTTAAACCTGGAACACCTTTCAAATCTCCCTTCCCTGTCAGGGTCCTGACAAGATCAAGCAGGGTATATTCATATTCACCTCTTGCAACAGCGTCAACCCTCTTGTCTAACTCCAGTGTCTCCTTTGGAAGCGCCGATACATGGGTTCCCACCAGGACTAACAATGAACCGGGAAACTCCTCTTTAAGGCTTCCTGCAACATCCACATCGTTATAGATGCTTGGAGTGCTTGTATCAAGGACTATCAGATCAGGATCAAGTTTTTTTGCCCTTTCCAATACATAGGGCATGTCATAGTCATCAGCAGGGGCATCTATCAGGTCAACATCAAACCCCTCCCGCTCTAACAAGCCCGCTGCATAGGCGAGCCAGATAGGAAAATATAGGGTGCCGCTCTTGGTAACCGCAGGGCTGCGCTGGGGCCGGGAGAATTTTTTGAGAAAGGGGGGGTTTAATAATAAAATCTTCAATTTGGTCATTTTTTATTTTACCGTAATATTATTCTCGCTTTCCAATTAAGTATTATCCAGTCCCTTATATTTAATTCCTTTCTAATAGCTTTTCGGAGAGCAAGAAATTGAATATATCACGCGCAGCAAGGAAATGCCCATCATTTGTCCAGTGTGCATTCAGCTGAAAATAAAGTCGTTTTTTGCTATCTTCTTGATGCTTCGCAAAGGGGGACAATAGGTCTAACACCGGAATCTGCTGCTGCATGCAGAACTCAGAGATATCCCTTCGTATTCGCGTCAATTCCCGGGTTTCACCTTTTATAACTGCCTCCATTGCAGGGATAATCACTACCGCAAAACGGGCATTATTTTTCTTGCTAATATCCTGCATACCCCTTAATAAAAGTTTTGTTGATACGAGATGTTCATTGATAAGATCCTGGGGTTGCATTAACCTCTGATCAGATGGACTGGATCCTATATGTTCGGCTGATCTTAAGGCCTTTTTAATGAAACCGTGTATCTTCCATTTAAGAAATTGAAACAGTGTTGATCTCTCTTTAATAATTCTCGGCACTAGTCCGGTTCCAGCCTGAGTAATACGGAGGGGAAGTTGATTTTCGTCTTTATCCCATTTGTTTCTTGATAAATCTATTATGTCATTTCCCTGAAAAAAACCCAGGATGACCAGATCGGGCCCAAAAAGAATCCCACGGTTTTTAAGATATAAATATTCAGTGTCCGGCGCCCAACCATCTGCGAAACCGGCATTCAAAACCTCTATATTCCTATCCCTTACGTAATCCCTTAAGAAGACTTCGAGTTGTTTGGGGTATGACCCTTCACTCTCCACCCCATAACCAAAGGTAAAGGAGTCCCCCAGTACCAAGATGCGAAAGGTATTGTCCGGCTTTATCTGCGAGAATTCATGATCATCGCGGAGCCCAAGGGCATTTGTTTTTACGGTGACGGTAAATTCTCCATGAACAGAACGGGCCGGACCTTTATAGGATTGTTTCAAACTGTAAAAACTGATGGGGCTTCTCTCCCAGATTCTTAAATCGTCATTTATTCCTGGTATCCAAATTCTTAATATAACCTCTAAAAAAAGGACAGCGATAAATAAACCTAAAAAAACTAATATAGTATTTTGCAAGATTTTTTTAATTCGAGATAAAATCAATTCCAACCGCTCCTCTTTTCAATAATATAATTGCCCCTCACCAACACATCGATTCCGCTGTTATTAAAAAGGTGTTAAAGAGGCAAGACCTTTTTTAAATATCAGGCAATTTCTCTAATAATCTTATCGTATTGCCTGATATGCTCCTTCACAAAACCTAATTCGCCTTTAAATGTAATAGCCTTTTCAGGGCATACCATAAAGCAATAGAGGCATTGTATGCATCCGTTGTCTACCTTATTAAGGTGATCCGGGAGGTTTATCCCCATGGGACAGTAATCACTACATTTATTGCACCTGGCGCACCTACCCAAGTCTATCTCCAGACCTTCACAATGCATCTCATTATCTATGAATACATCCTGCCTCAAACCTGTGGCATAAAGAATCTTGCCGATAATCCTGGTAGAACAGAGGTAATTAAAAAGCCCGGTATTTCGTATAGCAAGAAAATACCTCTGTCTTTTGGGACTATGCACGAAACTGGCTAAGAATCCCGCCTTCGGAGGGGCAAATTCCCTCTCGTACTCCCTGATGTCCAGGGAGTTTACATAAGAGTGGTATTCAGGGGTAAGCCTTCCGATCTCTTCTGCAACCCTCAGTGTAGCTACCTTTCTGTAGTCAAACCTGGCAATCCTTGCGCAGGCAAGGTCTATAAGATACGGATCTGTCCCGGCCATAATCAGACCTGTCTTTACAGGTAGACCACGTGTTGGGCCAAGCCCCTCCATTGCTATAATGCCATCAACTATATGTAGCTGGGGTTTAATATACTCATTTATATTAAGTATATTCCTGGCAAGGCTCTTATGGGTCTTTTTCTTATTCTCCTGCCCGATAAGGCATCCCATCAAGTTCTTAAGGCATACGCTCATCCCTGCCTCAAAGTGGGTCTTCATCTTCGGGAGGTTTATTATAAAATCGGCATTCATAACCTCCTTTGCCGCCGACGCCCTGACCTCATCCTCAAACTCTATCTCATGCGGCTCAGAGTAGTTAAGGTCGATAATATCAACACCATAGTACTTGGCCAATAAATCGACCCTTAGTCTTGAAATTACACTTATATTGTTTCTGTAATAACCGCTGTTAGTCCCCTCCCCTATCTTAATATTTATGTAGCCACGCTGTTTCAATCCTTCAATCGTTGCGGCAAGGAGCCTCAGATCTGTAGTGTTGCCGGTAAGGGCATTCATATTGGCATTCAGGTTCGGCTTTAAAAGTATTTGACTCCCTTTATTGGATGGCAACAGATAAGAGTAGTTACCAAAAAGATCTTCTACGGCGCTCTTGATCCCGGCCAGTCCAGTGGCTTTGTATAAAGAAACAGCCATATCCTTATTCTCACATGCTGAATTAATCATCTCATTCACTTTACTAAAAGAGGGTATACACAAAAGGCGCAATCGCCGAGGTTGAGGTGAAAACGATCAGGACACTTAAGAGCAGCAAAAGAAGTATTATAGGAGTCAACCACCACTTCTTTCTCTCCATTAAAAATCCCCATATCTCCCGCAGAACTGACAACTTACTCATTTCTAGTTCCTCTTGTTAGTATTGTTTGCCATAACGGTCTTTGTCTTGTATGCCTTCATATTTGTTCCAATATGTCCCGGCATCCTTCTGAATAGTTTCGTCCAGCAGGTCTTTTTTTAGCCATCTTAGAACCATCCTCATGGGTGTCATTACCACAAAGAATAGTGTTGACAATATTAACCGCGTCATAAACCAGCCCATTACAAAAGCGAGCGACATCCATAGACGATAAGGTTGTCGAAGGGACATGGGAAAGAAAACAACTATCAGAAGGAATACGATACTTGCCATGACAAGCCAGGGCCAGAAAGGATTTGCCTTCCAATACATCATGCCGGCCAATATACAGAATATTCCAAAGAAAAGAAGGCCGAAATTCCGCAAGGTCTTACGATTTATCTCCAGCCTTGATATCTCTTTTTTAATATCCTTAATCATATCATACCCTCAATCTAGCCCGTATTCCCTCTTCCAATCACTGTCGTTGTTCCATTCAGGCTGTTTTGTCTTGTCCAGTATATGATTACCTAGAACAAGGTAATCGATATTGGTTCTCATAAAACACCTATATGCATCCTCTGGGGTACAGACTATCGGCTCACCCCGCACATTAAAGGAGGTATTTATAATCACAGGACAGCCTGTCTTCTTATAAAACTCTTCAATTACCGCATAATAGACCGGGTTTGTCTCTTTATCAACTGTCTGGATACGGGCGGAATAGTCTACATGGGTCACAGCCGGGATTTCACTCCTACTCACATTCAGTTTATCAATTCCCCACAACCGTTCTTCATCTTGGGTCATTTTTCTCTGCCGGTCCTTCCTGACATCCGCCACCAGGAGCATATATGGACTCTCTCTGTCTATGTCAAAATAATCAGAGACCTTATCCTTTAATACAGATGGCGCAAATGGCCTGAAGGACTCCCTGAATTTAATTTTAAGATTCATAACAGATTGCATCTCAGGTAAACGGGCATCACCGATAATACTCCTTGCCCCCAGGGCCCTGGGACCGAACTCCATCCTGCCATATAAAAACCCTATCACCTTACCCTCTGTGAGCAATTGACCTACCACAAGAGGGATTTTTTCTTTAGGATATCGCTGGAATGGAATATTTTTATTCTTCAGGAAGGTCTCGATCTCTTCCTCTTTATAATCAGGGCCAAGATATGATCCCTTTTGCATATCACGGCCTTTTAGTGTAACCCTTTTATTGTCCAATACCTTATACCACGTAAGCAGGGCAGCGCCCAATGCCCCGCCTGAATCCCCAGCCGCAGGCTGTATCCAAATATCATCGAATATTCCGGATCTCATTATTTTTCCATTAGCAACGCAATTTAATGCAACCCCTCCTGCCAGACACAAGTAGCGCTGCCCTGTTTCTTTTTTTACATTCCGCGCCATCTTTAACATGATATCCTCAGTTACCTTCTGAATAGATGCAGCTAAATCCATTTCACGCTGCGTTAATTTGCCTTCCGGTTGACGGGGTTCACCTCCGAACAACTCATTGAAGCGCTCGTTTGTCATGGTAAGTCCGGCACAATAATTAAAATAATCCATATTCATCTTAAATGATCCATCATCTTTGATATCTATCAAATACTCATAAATCTTGCCCACATATTTTGGTTCGCCGTATGGCGCAAGCCCCATAACCTTATATTCGCCGGAATTGACCTTGAAGCCGGTGTAATAGGTGAAGGCAGAATAGAGAAGACCTAATGAATGCGGGAAACGGAGATCATATTTTATTTCCAAATGATTACCCTTACCAACACCCCAGCTTGTTGTTGTCCACTCCCCCACCCCGTCAATTGTCAAAAAGGCCGCCTCTTCAAAGGGGGATGGATAAAAGGCAGAGGCTGCATGAGACTCATGATGTTGGGGAAACAGAAGTTTCCCCTGAAATCCCACCAGTTCCTTTTTGATCAATTCAGACATCCAGAGTTTTTCTTTTAGCCAAACCGGGATTGCCATAAGAAATGATTTAAGCCCGAATGGTGCATATGCTAAATGCGTCTCAATAATCCTCTCGAATTTAAGTAAAGGCTTCTCGTAAAATGCAACATAGTCTACTCCACTGATATCGATTCCCCCTGCCTTCAGGCAATAATCTATCGCATTCTTTGGGAAATCCGGGTCATGCTTTTTCCTGGTAAACCTCTCTTCCTGTGCAGCGGCTATAATCTCACCATCACGCACCAGGCATGCAGCGCTATCATGGTAATAACAGGAGATACCCAGTATATTCATAATACCCCTATATTAATGTATGAGCCCTTTCTCTTCAAGAAATTTGTATATCGACTCGGCCGCCAATTTGTGACCCTCTGTATTCCAATGAATATCATTATTGAAATAAAGAGGCCTTATCTTGTTGCTGTTTCTAAATATCGGTAAAAGTGACAAGGTGGGAATATCCTTCATTTCTCCAAATTCAGTAAAGATTTCAGAAAACCTTGTCATGTTACTATTAAAGAATTCATCGCTATAGAACCGCTCAAAGCCTTTCGTTTCCCATTCGAACTGGTCTATCTCAAAACAGGAAGGTATAATTACGATAGACGTCTTTGCATCGTGTGAATAAGAGAAATCACGCATCTTAATTAACCACTCTTTGGTCTTCTGAAGGGCATTTTCTAGTTCGGGGGTATAGTGATCCTCATAGATTTGTAAAAAACCAGTTCTAATATCTTTAAACATTGTGCCCAATGATATTTGTAATACCCTCAAATAAGAAAAAAAATAAAATTTCCTTATCAGCTTGAATCTGCTCCCTGCTGTTGGTATTCCCTTCATCACGTCGTCTATATCGTTGCTGTAAAGGCCGACAAGAACCAGATCGGGCTTATACCTATTCCACAATTTCTCAAGATAACGATATTCCTGTTCTGTTCCATATCCTTCAATTCCTGCATTGATAACGTCATATTTTTTGCCCTCGCCAATAGGATTCTGATTCAGCAAGGTCTCCAGTAATTTCGGGTATGAGTCTTCGACATTGACCCCAACACCAAAGGTAAAAGAATCTCCTAAAACCAGGATACGAAATACATCAGGATCTTTATCCCTCGGATGTTCGTAATCTCTTAATCCCTCTGAATTAATCTTTATAAGATTATCAAAATCTGATGTCTGGTGTCTCATCTCATAATTTGGAACCAATCTATAACCAAGTCTCTCATCAGGTTGGTGCATCAATCGCAACCTCACGCTATTCGGCATTACCAGCCTAGTAACCCCTTCAGCAAGAATAAAGAAAAAAAACACGCTTCCTATAAGAAGCAAGATGTTTGATAGAAGCTTCTTGTGTCTTTCCATATCCTCAAACCTACTTAAAATCTTATCAATATAAAACTATACCTTATCATTTATCCACAGAGGAACCATCTTTTCAATCGCAGAAATCAGATCATTAGCAGTGATGTCTTTCATGCATTGATGATAATTCACGAATTGACATATATCCTCATCACATCTATATCTGCATGGAAAGTCTTTTTCTACAACAATATGGTGAGCTCCGTAGGGGGCCGTCTCTATGCTCTTTGAAGGGCCAAATATCGCTATTGTAGGCACATTAAGGGCCGCAGCAATGTGCATTGGAGAGCTGTCGTTACAGATAAAGAGGCTGCATCTTTTTAAAGCACCCGCCATTTCCCTTAATGAAGTCTTTCCTGTGAGATCAATACATTTATTCTCCATATTATCCCTAACTTCTCTTGTAATCGATTTTTCTTCGTCCGCACCTGTGATGATCAGAGAAACACCATATCTCTCTATAAGTATATCTGCAACCCTTGCAAAACCTTCTGCAGACCAGCATTTCAATTTCTTTCGTCCACCAGGATGAACAGCAATTATTGGTTTATTAAAATCAACCCCTTCTTTTAGAAGAAGTTCAAACGCCCTCTTATCCTCATTTTCTGAAAGATATATCCCCCATTCTATCCCGTCAATCCTGCAACCAAGGTACCTTGCAATGTCAAGATGGTATTCGACCTTGTGGCCAAGCCCCTTATAGGGGACTCTATGGGTAAGAATATATCCGCCTCCTCCAACATCATAACTTACCTTAAATCTCGCATTTAATGGCCAGACCAGAAAGAGGAGTTCTCTTATATCTCCTCTGGCTTCTATTATCAGGTCAAAAAAGAATTTCTTAATTTCCCTAATAAAGCTTAGATAGTCCTTCATGCTTGAGGAATAAAACCAGAATGGATCATAGGTTATAATATCATCTAAATAGGGATTATTCTCCAAAACCTCTTTGGCCCTAGTTGAAGTCAGAAAGGAAATCCTTGCGCTGGGAAATCTTTCCTTTAGAGGCTTCAATATCGGTATAGTCATTACAACATCACCGATATAGGCAGTCCTGATAACCAGGATCTCTCTTACATCCTCCGGTTTTATCTCCTCTCTTTTCCTGAATAGCCGACTCGCGAAGAATATCATGTTCCCCACCAAATCAGCTATTATCGTAGCGAATAACTTTTTGCTATTTATTATCTTATACAAGATTCTCTCTCTGCAATTCTAATAAATATCTTATGATATGCCCCTCTGATGAATAATAGGCGCTTATCTCTCCTCCATTATCAGGGCGCCGGGAGAGAACCTGTCCAGGAAATGCATAAATCCGGGGTGGATTAAGATGTAGTTCTCAAGCCTGCTGATGAATTGATCTGTAATATGGAGGATCTTTTCTTCTCCGCACATGCCTGATGTAAGCGGTCTTTCAATAATTACCTTATAGGGCTTCCACTCCCCAGGCACTATGAACATAGGGATGATTGCCGCGGCTGTCCTTTCAGCCAGGATGGCCGGACCTAATGGAAACATTACCTTATGGCCAAGGAATTCAAACTCCCTATGTTTACCTATCAGTCTATCTGTACCGCTCCCGTCTCCGGTAATCATTATTACGCAATTTTCACGGAGCCATTTAAATACGGGCCTCAAGAAGGTGTCCGCCTTTATTATCCCGGCAGGCATCTTAGCCTCATATTTTAGTCTCAGCCTGAAGGCAACCTTCTTACCTATCCAGCTCAACCCTTCATCGGAGGGAAGCCCGATTTGCATAACCTTATAACCCAGTCTTCCAAGGACTACTAAGGGGAGATGGACCGGCCCGAAATGCCCATGGATAAGTATAGCCCCTTTCCCCTCCTTTAATGCTCCATCAAGATATTCCAGTCCCTCTATCTCCACAAATCTGTCTATTTCCCTGGTGCCGAATTTAGGAAATATAAATATAAGGAGACGGTCTATGTAATGGTTCCTGAAATATTCTCTTACGATTAACCGGTCTTTTTTGCACTTAAGGTGATGACCCTTGATGCGTGAGAGGTTTTCTCCGATAAGTCCCTTTCTGTGTCTTGAAAGGCAATAGTGTATATCCCCCGCCATCCGCAGTAAGGCAATCCCCCAGCGAACAGGCAATATAATTATCGTCCAGCGGAAGGGAAACCAGATGAAGAGCCTAAGGAGATCCCGTGATAAGTTTTCATTCACCAGCATTTTTTTTGGCAGTAAGTCTACTTTCCCTTTAACTTTAACAGGAGGTTAAAGACATTCTCAATATACCTGGTCCTTGGATTAGAATAATATCTTGGAAAGAGGAGGTTTTCCCCTTTTTTTACAAACCCCTCTTCAAGGGCTATCTGACAAAGCTTTGTGTGAGGCTCTATCCTCATTGAGTTAAACTCAAAGTGTACGCGCCTTCCCATCTGCATCTTAGCCCTGACAAAGAAAAAGATTAGAGATAAGAAGGACGTGAGGGTTTGACCGGGGGGATTTTTGAAAAAGTTATAACTTATTTCAGCGCCTTCGGTATTTTTAAGCATCTGATATGACCCCAGGATATCCTTATTGGTAATATTCTTCTCCATTACCCTTAATACACGGTCTGTAAAACCGTCAGGTGAAAGTATAATCTTCCTGCATCCCGCTTTTATTGCAAGTTCTACAAAATCTTTTTTAAGTCCCGATTCGCTGAACCATGCAGACCATTCCGTTTTTATTCCGCGTCTGATTATCTCGCGGCATATCCCCGTTGCATGCTTTAAGGGAATATTGAATACAGAGTCTACAAAGGTAATTCTGTCAACCCCGTGCTCCTTTACCAGTATCTCTATTTCGTCTGCTATCCTTTTTGGGTCACGGAGTCTATATTTATTGCCGTTTAAGAACCCATATATACAGTAGATGCATTTTAAAGCGCATCCCCGTTTAGTTTCTATGCCTATGGCCTCAGGTATTTTTTTGTATTCATCAACCCGAAAAAGGTGCCTCTCCGGGAGCCTGACATTGTTCATGTCAACCTGCTCTCCAGGCCCGGAAAATATTACCTTTCCTTCCATCCTGTAAAAGATACCCTTTACTTTTTCAGGGCCGGCAAGGTTTTCAAGGAGAACCGCAATGATTCCCTCACCTTCAAGATAAACCCCATAATCAATTCTTGGTTCATCTTCCATAATCTCCCTTGCAAACATGGAAAAACCGGAACCGCCTATTATTACCTTTGCCCCTGAAGATCTCTTTATCAGATCAATGGTCTCCTTAAGGTAATCGTAATAGAAGGCAACATTTCTCTTATTGGTGGAGTCGATATTCCTTAAGGATATACCTATTACTTCGGGAGAAAAATCGTCTATCGTTTCTTTAAGTTCCTCAAAAGGACTCCTTGAGATGTTTGTATCAAAAATGCGGATATCATGACCGGAAAGTTGCGCCGCAAGACAGGAGATGCCCAGAGGGAAAACAGGCGGCTCCTTGCCTCCAAGATAGGATTGAACAAACAGGATCTTCATAATGCAATTATGCCGGCCAACCTCTTTGCAAGCCGATATGATCCCTGAAGACCGATGTACAGGGACCTGAAAATCGGTTTCATAGGTCGGCTCTTTAGGATATCAACCAGAGGCGAACTTACGAGGACCTTAAGAAGGCGACTTGGGAACCTGCCATTCTTGGATAATGTTACAAGAAGGTTCAGGTAGTTCATCTCACGCATGGTGTAACTCTTTTCATAGATCTGTCTCTTCTCATCCTTTATCATGTTGTCTTTCCTGGCCATTTCGTAAAGCATTGTTCCAGGGTAAAGGACGAGGGAGAATGGCTGAAGGTGAAAAGGCTTGGGTATTTCCGCTATAAGTTTAAGGCTCTCAATCTTGTCTTCGTCAGTCTCGTAAGGGACATCGAGGATAAAATCATAGCTGGGCGGAAGTATCCTGTCTTTATACTTATTGATGATATGGAAGGCCTTTTTGAGCCTATCGTTATCCATCTGCCTCCTGTTGAAGAGCTCCTGCATCCTCTTGCTCCCGCTTTCAACCCCCATCTGCAGATAGATCAACCCGGCATCTACCATCATATCCATCTTCTCTTCCGTTACCGTCAGGGGGCTGGCGAGGCAGGAAAACGGGAGCCCTATCTTCTCCTTATATTCCCTGCAAAATTCCCCCAGATTCTTCCGGTTGCGGGCAAAAAAGGCATCATCCGATATCCAGATAAAGCCAACATAGGGGAGTTTTTCCTTAACCCACAACAACTCATCTATCACATGTCTTGTTGACCGCCAGCGCAGGTAATTTTCGTTATTGTACATCCCTTTGAGTGTATCGTTAATGCAATATGTACACTTGTGCGGGCAGCCACGGCCCGTCATTGTCTGATATCCTATCTTATCCAGATATTGCGAGACCGTGCCTTTTTCCAGATAGAGCTTTATGAGGTTGTAGGTCAAGGGCTGTATTTTACCATCATACATAATATGGTGGGAGTCCATGCTGTAATCCGGCATCGGATATAAATCGATGTCTCGGGTAAGGCTTCTAATCGGATTTTTTATCCGCCTATCACCCTCTTTAAGCCAGAGATTCTTTATGTCATGATGGTCTTCCCCTCTTTCCATCCTGTCAGCTAGTTCAAGAAGGGCTTCCTCACCGTCGCCCAGGCACACAATGTCCGCATGCTCAAGAGACTCCTCGGGTCTGATTGTAGGATGGATGCCACCCCATATTACAGGGGCAATAACACCCTCTTTCAATCTCCTGGTAATCTGTACAGCGCCCTCATAGAAATTTGTCATTAAGGTTATGCCGACTATATCTGAATCTTTACAGAGGGGTATTAGTTCATCCAGAACCTTATTGTCGTATCTCTTCATACCAAAGACAAGGTTATCACCATAGGGATCAGGCAGGAATATAAGCTGAGTCTCATGCCCATGCTGCTTCAAGTAAGCAGAAATAGTCCGTATGCCGAAGGCGGTTATGTCCGGATATGGGGATATAAGGGAAATCTTCATTGCTATGTGGTCTTCGATCTAATCTTTAGAAGATATCGGTATATGCGTGAGAAATCACCGCTTACTAAAGACCGGATCCCCTTGGACAATATTATCAGAGATTCCGTAAAATTATTCAGTGAGACATAGAAATTGGCAAGGAAACTTCTATCCAGCAATTTCAGAAATGTATCATTTGCCAATAACCTTACAATCCATCTTGGAAAATAGGAGAAGCCTGACACATACATCAGAAAATTAACATAGCTTCCTCTGGGCGCATGAAGATGCTTGGAATATATTTCACGCCATTCATCTTCCTCGTTTCTGATAATACCATCCTCCTTTGCCTTACAGTAGAGCGCCGTTCCAGGAAAGCAAACAAGGGAAGCTCTTTTTAACCAGAATGGCTTAGGTAGCTGCAAGACCGCTTTCAATGTTTCGACTACATCGCGAGAAGTTTCCCATGGATTATCAAGAATAACATGGTAACACGGCGGATATATCCTGTCCTTGTATTTATGAAATATCTTACCTGCCTCCAATATCTTCTCTATCGATACCTTTCTCTTATAGAGTTCTTTTCCCGTATCGCTTGTTGATTGTATCCCCATCTCCACAAAGACCAGCCCGGCATCTGCTAATGCTTCTATCCTCTCTTCCGTAACCGTTACGGGACTTGCCTGAATATGAAAAGGAAGATTAATGGTATCTTTATAGACCTGAGCAAATTCCTTTATTTCCCCCGTTGGTCTTGCAAGGAACGTATCGTCAAACAAAAATATGCTTTCAACAAAAGGGAGTTCCTTCTTAACCCATAAAAGTTCCTCCATCACATGGGAAATCCCCCTCTTGCGCAAGTAACGCTGCCCGCTGTACATATCCGCGAGGGTCTTTTCAGCACAGAATGAACAGTGGTGGGGACAACCACGGGTAGTCATAGTCTTGTACGACAGGGTCCGTTTATAAGAATCGCTGAAGGTTCCTTCCAGGTGAGGCTCCAGGGGAAAAGAACGTTCAAGCAGCTCCTTGCTCATAGGTTCAATTCCTCTTTTGATATTATCATAAATGTAATGACCATTCATGCCGAAGTCGTAATAAGGAAGGGTGTCAAGGTTTTGGATAAGAGGCCGGAGTGGGTTTTTGAAAATATGGTTGTCCTTTTTAAACCAGAGATTCTCAATATTAAAATAATCCTTTCCCTGCTCCATCTTCTCAATTAGCTCTAGCATCGCCTCTTCGCCCTCACCAACACAGACAATATCGGCGATCTCCAAAGACTCTTCAGGCATTACCGTAGGGTGAATACCGCCAAGTATCAGAGGCACATCAAGGGACTTCTTTATAGCCTCGCTCAACTGCATTGCCCTGTCGAGGTAATTGCTCATAAAAGAAATTCCTACAAGTCCGGATCCCCTGGAAAGCTCTATGACCTGCTCAACTATCACTTTGTCATATTCGTATCTAAAACCACTCCTGTGCTTGAATTTTTCAACCCCACCCGGCAGGAATATAAGCTGGACGTTTTTGCCATGTTCCTTTAGGTAAGCAGACAATGTCCTTACTCCAAAGGCTGCCACATCAGGAGGCGTAGGGGCAATTAATGTTATCTTTATGCTCATCTCCGCCTCATTAGCTTTTTACAAGTTTCTTCAGAACCCTGACCCTTAATGACTTTATGAGCTTCTTTACAGGGTAGAGAGAATCGTTCTTTATATAAGGTTTTATCCTCATCCAGCGTACCTTGTAGCTACACTTGTAGTTGTAGACCCATTGCGTAATCTCAACAGCCTTCTTTGTAAACGCCTCCGGGGAGATATCCTTTACAAAGTGGTGCATAGGCCAGAACCCGAAGGTGCGCCAGTCCACATCTTTTGGGACTAAACCAAGCTTTATGCTATGTTCAAGGAGGGGACTTCCGGGAATAGGTTCAAAGATGTTAAAATTAATGTTTTCGGTCTTTATCTTCTGCATGAGACTAAACGTCTTTTCGATGTCCTCAAATGTCTCCTCCGGGAACCCTGCCATGAAGTTTGCCCCAGAAGGAATGTCATATTTGTAAAGTAGATTATATGCATCTACAACTTTATCAAGCTTTACGCCCTTGTCTATCATTTTAAGCATCCGCTCGCTGCCGCTCTCTATCCCGATGGAAACTCCACAACAACCAGCCATCTTAAGCAACCTTACTACATCCTCTGTAAGTATATCGGCCCTCGTCATGGTGTCCCAAGAGACTTTCAAATTTGCCGCTATGAGCCTATTGCACAGATCGATCACGCGCTTCCTGTCAATAGTGAAATTATCGTCGAGGAAGGACACTACATTTTTATTGTAGAAGTCCATTACATATTTTATCTCTTCAAACACGTTTTCGTAGCTCCTGAACCGAACACTCCGTCTCGTGAACTTAGGAGATGAACAGTACCCGCACATAAAGGGGCAGCCCCTGTTACTCATTATCCCGATGCGCTCCATATGTTTGTACGCCTCCGGGAAGAGCGCCAGGTGGTGCGCCGGGAACGGAATGGAGTCAAGATCCTCAATAAGCGACTGATCAGGATTATGATATACCTTACCATTATCTTTGTAAGATATGCCCTTTACGTCTTTAAGCCTTTCCTTGCCGGAAGTGAGCGCTTCGGTCAACTCGATTATGGTCTTTTCACCTTCCCCCCGGCATACTATATCAACAACGCCATATCCCAATACATCATCAGGCAGAAATGTTGCGTGGTGGCCACCCCATATTACCATCCTGTCTTTCCGCCCCTCTTTTGCAAGGGCACTGAACTTGACTGCAGAACCAACCTCAGGCGTCAGCACAGTAAAACCAACTATATCTGGGTCAAAGTTCCGAATCACCTCCTTTACTTCCTGCCAGATGGGGTGATTGTCGTTTTTAAAGGAGTTCTGATACTCTTCAAACTTTTTCCTCCGCTCCTTAAGCATCACGACCTCATCAGGCATAACCCCTGCCGTAATGCCAACTGTTGCATCAGCGTTCCATATCTTTACCTTGTGACCGGCCCTTTCAAGAACAGCCCCGATATAACCTGCGCCGAGAGGAAAATAGGCCGACGGGCGATATCCCTTAAGCCTGTGATAAGGCGGCCTCACTAACAGCACTCTCATCTTCGTTCTCCTTTACAAAAAAAGGTGTATCACCCTGCTTTTCCATAAATGTCCTTAACGCCAGGAAGTTAAGATAATGGCAAGGGTATCTGTACACGTACTCCTCGAACCTCCTTACGAATGCGGACGCATATTTTTTTACATGATCCTCGTCGGGTTCATTCTCTATTGCAAGAGGCGGCTCGATTATTATCCTATTCCTTCCCTCCTTACCTCTTATCATGAAGGTTGGAAGGACAACACAGCCCGTCCTTAATGCTATCTCGAAGGCCCCGGTTGAAAACATGGCCTTCCTGCCAAGAAAGTCCACCATGACCCTGGTTTTACCACCACCCCCATCCATAGCAATACCCAGGACATCATTTCTTTTTAGACACAGGAACGCATCCTTCAGTGAGCCAAAGATATTAATATGCCTTACAGGTAGAGACAATTCGTGTTCCCAACGAATTTCCAGCCCCTTTTTAGCCATAGGACTAAATTTCTTATTCGGCATTTTTTCTATCCATACTGTAGGTGGAGCACTCAATTGACTCATCCTGTAACCCTTATAACCTATAGCCGGCATAATCATCTGATTTGCGCCAAAGTGAGCAAAAAGAAGCATGACTCCTTTTCCACGAGAAAGGGCATTCTCCAAATGCTCGAGACCCACATAATCTATTATGGAATCAATATTTTTCTTATTCAACCTTGGAAAAAATAATACCTCAAATTCATTTTGCAGGTTTATAACAAAAGCATTCCTTACAGAAATATATTTTTCCTTATTCTCTTCATGGTTAATTAGATTAATATAAATATTTTCTAATAGGCGTTTTTTTTTGACTGATATAGAACTCAAGATCAAACCAAACATTCTTGCCAAACCATAGATGACTCCAAAAGGTAGTCTCTGGACACAGAGCCTGAAAGGATGCCAGTAAAACCACCGTAATATATCTTTTATCATTCTTTTATCATTCTTTGGTATCTTTTATTACATACGATTTGTATTGTCTTGCTTGTCAATTGAGTAGGCTGGCACATGATATTTCTTTAATCATCAATATTGGACTTATTGGAGCATCTCAGTAATAAGCACAATCTCTCATAGAAAAAATAATTTTAAATTTATAATTCTGAGACAGGTCATTATTTTTTGCCTGCTATAACCACAATTTCTTCACCGGCTTTTTCATTAAAAAAGCGATCGATCTCCTCTAATCCCCAAAAAACTAAACTGTTGATTCTATCCATTCTTGTAATCATTTTTCCACTAAATTCTTTTTTATTACGCAATGATTTACTTATTATCCAGGTCATCGGGGCAAGAAAGGATGATGTACAATATAATAATAAGTTAAAATTACTTATTAGAAGTAGTTTTTCAAGCGATTTCAAACTAAAAAGCTGAAGATGCCTTGGGGGCTCAAGGGAAACCCAATAATCTTTGAATATCCTATGTCCCAAGCTTTCAACGTTAGGAGTTATTATCACAATTTTGCCATTAGACTTGAGAATCCTATAGCATTCTTTTATTAAAGATCGAGGATTATGGACATGTTCTATTACATGGCTCATAGTAATAGCATCAAAAGACTGATCTGGGAAATAAGCTTTTTCTAGGGTACTGACAATCACATTGCCACCTACTTGTTCACGGGCAATATCTGCTGCTTTAGAATCAGGTTCGATCCCTGTCACATCCCAACCTAAGTCTTTCATCAACCTCAGAAACTTACCATTTCCACAGCCTACATCTAGTAACCGTCCCTTTTTTCTTCCATCAAGGAACATAATTTCCGTACCAACTATGTTGTTTAACAAGGGTACAAATATTAAAACCCTACCTAACCATCTCAAACTTACTCCATCCACGATGTTATTATATCCAAAAGAATTACTTAGTAAAGTAAGTTTTATTTTTTTCCATAATGGCGAAGAAACTGAAGGGTGGGGATCTATTTCATGAGTATAGTACCGATTATACAGCTTCTCTATCTCATTCACCATAGGACGCATATTAACCCAAGCTAAGCCACACTTAGGGCAATGCACCAGTCTCCACGTTCCAGGAGCATTAAAAAGGAGGTCTGAAATTCTTTCATATAAGGTCTCACCTACTTGCCCGCAAACGAAACAATCATTCGCCTCTTCAACCCTTATATCTTCAGTATTATCCATCTTTTTCTCCATGGCAACCTTTTGGTAGAGAAGTCCTCATTCCATGTAACCTAGACCTCTCAACCGCTCTTTAATTTCTTTCTCCTCTTCTGCTGATAAATTCATTTCACCCATTTTATGTTGAGCCGCATTCGATGTATAACGGATTGGATTCCTTAAAAGGTATTCTTTTTCGACTGCACCATCTAAAACTTTCCCATCCATACATTCGGGAATGGCCTCATTCATCAAGAAGAGAACCATGGGTGCTATGTCTATTATCCTGGCATTATTTATTTCTGTATTCTTTTTAACACCAGGCCCTTTTAGCAGAAAAATGCCATACTGTTCGTGTCTTCCTGACCATCGGTGAGGCAGAAACAAGGCATCTTCATACTCTTTATTAAAAAATAAAAACTCATTGGGGGTAATGACCTGATACCCCTCACTGCATATGACGGTAAGATCAGGGGCCTTATCTACATATTCACCATCATAAAGTTCATCCCTTCTATATATGGTTTTAATTACCCTCTTGCCTGACGGGTCTGTTACTTTATAAAGGTCGTTACTTAGCTGAAATAATAAATCCTTGTACTGCCCGGGTTTTACTGTTTGAGGATTAATGTATATTCCTCCCGCAACCCCTTCTGAGAAAGCCACAGTTTTTTCCCAATCAATCAAGGAGGGAAGTAAATTTAATTTTTCCTGCAATACGTTGCTACCTCTCGGCTTTATCTTGTTCAATACTATTGATGGAATAACTTTCTTGAATGATTTAATTAATTCCGATTTGACCCTAAGCGATTTTTTTCTTTTTAATGCAGTGTACGTGTCTTCCTTAAAACATAGATAACCATTTTTCATTAGCCAGTTGTTTAGAAAAAAGGTAGAAGTTAATGTACCAGATCCGTGGTCAGAAACCATGATTATACATGTATCAGGCCCAACTCGTTCCATAAAGTGGCCAAGGGCCTGATCCAATCTTTCATATACTAAAGCAATATATTCTCCATATTTGTTATGCTCTGGATGAGAAGGGTCCAGATACTTCCAGAAGAAGTGCTGAACGCGATCTGAGGCCATAAAAGTAACAAAGAAAAAGTCCAACGGATATCTTTCCATTAAATATAAGGCTACTTCCTCTTTTAAATTGACTTCTACATCAAGGATCAATTTCAAATAGGTTTCGGGATCATCATCTTGTCTGCACTCAATTACATATTTTCCAAATTTGTTTTCTATCTCGGCCTGGAGATCCGAAGGATAGATAAAATCCTTTACTTCATTTGGGGTAAACATACCAGGAATTACAAAGCCATTGATCTTATCTGTCGGATATGTTAAGGGGACATTCATTACACCTGCTTTCCTCCCACGTTCGCTCAATATCGACCAAAGAGGTTTGACCTTACACATAGCAGCATTTGCGAATCCGAGTTTATGCCCTTCGGGTGTATAGACTATCGCATCAAAGATTCCATGCTTTCCAGGATTTACCCCTGTGCTCATGGATGTCCATGCAACTGGGGTCAGAGGCGGTATTGTGGATTCAAGCTCTCCCCAGACACCGTTGTTCATGAGATAGGCAATATTAGGCAAACGCCCTTGTTTCACTAATGGTTTAATCATATCAAAGGTAGCGCCATCCCAACCGATAATAAGGGTCTTGAGGTTAGACATTATTGTTACTCTCCTCCTCCCCTAGTAAATAGAAAAGCTGTTTATCATTCCCTTTAACCAAAGGATTTCATCTTCAGGAAAGGCATGCATTATTAAAAGTGCAACGGAATATACAACTATTCCCGTAGGAATAGCTAATAAAAAGGAATTGGATTTTAGAAAAATAATAGCCATCCCACTAACCAGCCCTGCTATCGCCACCTTCGGAAGTATCTTATCCAATACGAGGGGAAGGCCGTTTCTTGAAACAAAATATAAGGAGAAAAGGAATACAAAGGTGTACGAAAATATGGCCATATAGGCCGCCGCCTTAAATCCGTATAGGGGTATCAGTATCAATGCTGATAAAAAATTTACTACGAGGGCGAAACCGCCATAGATAGCATTATATCTCTGTTTATTCATTGCAATCAATACGCTATTAAGAAACATATCCATAGTAAGTGGTATAATCGCCCACGAAACTATTTTCATTGCTGCCACGGATTCATCGTATCTGCCGCCAAACAATATTCTAATTATCTCCCGAGAAAAGATAGCAAGATATATGGCAGAGATAAAACTAAAGATAAACATATACCTAAATACCTTTTCATATACAGTAACCATTCTGGAATATTCAGTATGCAGCAACCTAGATATAGTAGGAAAAAGGGCGACAACTAAGGCTTGAGGCAATAGCTCCATCTGTATAATTAGATTATGAGGAACTTGAAAAAGGGCCACCGCTTTGGTCTCACTGACCCACTTCAGCATAAGGAGATTAATGCGAAAAAGGTTTTGATAAAAGAATATACCAATCCCTACGATCATTGAGTCTTTAAGAAAAGCCCAGAGTATGTTTATGTCTATTTTAAATATTGGACGTACAAACCTTACAGAAAGGATATAGTATGCACTAATAAAGCTAGCGGCGCTAGAGAAGAAAATTGCAGCGAAGAGCCATAAAAAACCTAAGTCAAGGTACATCACTAATCCAACACCTATTGACAAAATAAGGTAATATACCAAGATAAGGAACGGTTCATATACCATCCTTTCAAAGGCCTGGAATACCGCCCTTGAGAGCAAACCGAACGAAAGAAAGATCTCAGAAGCTATGGCTATCACCACCGCTACAATCATCGAATTTGAAAATCTCATGAATTGTACTGTAATTATCAGCACCAAGGCCGCAATAACTGCCAAACAAC
>CAZYNY010000002.1:28714-63925 GCA_964648095.1 uncultured Nitrospirota bacterium
AAGCGATAAGCTGCATCGGTCTTGTCCCTTGCAATCTCCCTTATCATAATCTGCTGTATCCCGAAATAGGTTAAAGCCATGACAGAGGATACAAAGGCCATGATGAAGGAATATTCACCAAATTCCTCTACCGAGAGGTATCTAGTAACAGCAATAAGGATAAAAAAAGCAGATAAGACCTGAACAACCTTAGAGATCCCAATAAATATATAATTTTTGACCAGCGATGCCAAATCATTTACTTTTTCCATTATTCACAATCCTCAGGACAAACCCCTTTTTCCTTTTCGATAGGCTGACAAATTTCGTCGCCGCATCTACCTTTAGTGCCACTCCTATCGTTATTCTGCTCTGGCCCTTCTTCTCTCCCAGGAGGAGAAAGATTAGGCAACTTGGTGGATGGCGTTCCGCCGGTTGTTAAGTCAAAGACATCCACTACTCCCGATTCAAAATACCCGGCATAAAATTTATTATTTATAAAATCAAATGCAAACGAAGATGGAATGGAAAGTATCGGTGTTAGTGTCCATTCCCTCTTTAAGATCGAATCCTCAAATTCGTATACTTTCTCAATCATCTTTGCGGGGCCGGTAGGTATTATAGCCGACAGGTATACCCTGTTTTTAGCGTTATCAAATGAGATAACCTTTTCGCCTTTTGCAAAAGTACCTTTTTCTTCCAACGTATTAGAATCTAAGATCTTATTGCCAAAATATAATATCCCTTTTTCTGGATTTGAGGTCATCATACGCTCGGTACTTTTAACAACAATAGGGATGATTTTCTGGAGGATATTACTGTTTGTGTCATAGACATTCAGGATTTTTTGCTCAGAAAGATAAATATATAACTTGCATCTTTTTTCATCAATGGACAAAATAATCTTTGCAGGGCCTGGGTTCATATTGGTTTTTTCGACATCGAAGTTTTCAATCTTCAATATTTTGATCTGTTTCAGGTTCTTAACATCAACAATCGCCAGGGCGCCCAACTCAGGAAATGCGGCATATAAAATCTTTCGGCCTCTGTCCATCACCATTGTTGAAATGTTATCGGTCCTCGGCTTGGTCTTAAGGCCTACCGGAATATGGGTAATCAGTTTGTTGGTTACAGAATTGATAACATCAATCCTCGCACCAAAATGACTTAATATATAGAGTCTATCTTCATCGTAGATCATCTGTGTCGGCCACATACCTATACCATTTGAACCTGCCGTATTTTCATTCGGAATAATTGTAATCTCTTTTGCATCCAAATCAAAATAAGAGATAATATTACCACCTAATCTGTTTCTTGTATAAATACCATTAGTTTTATTATTTAAAGCAATCTCATCTACAGATACCCCGACGGGAATATCCTTAATCTTTATATTGCTTTTATTTAGATCGAAAATGCTAATAGAGCCATCACCTGTGTTGGTTGCATAAAGTTTTCCGGTCATTTGGTCAATGTCAAAATACAAACCATCCGGCCCATGTTTTATTTGTCCAATACCTTCCCCTGAAGAAGATTTGATTTCTATTACACCATATGCTGCATTTTCGTCCTGAAGATAACCAACTTTAAATGGATAACCTGTGTCTTTATAGGTATCATTTTTATAAACTTTAGGAGCTCCTTTTTTAGGCAAAGAAAGGTAAGTGGGTAGAGAAAAAACTTCCGATGCTTTTTTGTTTATAACGTCGATTTTAAAGAATCTGTTAGAACCGATATCAAACAGGTAAATATCGCCCGTTTTGGGGTCAGGAAGAAGAAATCCGCCTGGTATTCCAATATCAAAAGTTTCTATCAATTCATCCTTGTCTAAATCAATAATTCCTATGTAGGTTGATTTAGTGCCACTGAAATATAAACGGCGACGACCGGAATCAATAACAGGATTTCCTAACTTCAAGATATTTCCAAAATTATTTTTGGTAATGAGATCTTTAAGATTAACCTTCATAAGAAGGGGAGCAGGAGTAATATCCCTTATTTCCATTCTTTTATGGAATGGCTCACTGTCACTGAATGAGACAAATTTCTCAAGCTTCATAATAGTACTGTGGACCATCTTGACTGCCTCCTCCATTCTGCCTGACTTTATTGAAGACTCAATCCTTTGAGCGTCCTCTTTCGAAAGAACATCCTTTGCAGGTTTTCCTGCTTGCAACATTTTAAAAACGATATGTGTCAACCTCCTGAATCTTTCCTGCAAATTTTGCGAAGAAGTTGGGGTTTTCTTTTCTAGCGTTAGCACATCCAGTATCTCCAAAGATATATCAGTAACATCAGGGGTTTTCTCCGGTTTAACCCGTCTTTGCTCCCCTTGTGCAAAGGCTTTCCCAATGATCCCTACCTCTCTTTCTCCTAGAAAAAGGATATAAAATATCAATGTTATCAAAAGAAACAGTTTGCTGCCCATATTACACCTCATTTATACGTTTTATACTCATTTAGCTCATTTTTGACAATATTCAAAACAGCCATATTAAAACCCAGTGGAAACCAAAAATATTTGGAACCATAAGAAGTGAGGTCAAAGTCAATAAAGCCGTGTATAACTGTTTCAGCTACGAGGGCAGCGGTGGATGCAAGCAACATATAGTAGCTGTAGTCTTTTTCTGACTTCCTAAGATAATAATGCAAATTGCTTACAATTAAATACGCTAAGAATACAAACAAAATAATTCCTAATAATCCAAGGTCGTAGAAAAATGCTAAAGAAACACTGCTAACTTCTGGGGAGGAAACCGTAGTATTGTCGCCTTGGGAATAAAGAAAAAAACCACCTATCCCTAAGCCAAAAAGCAGCTTCGTCGGATGTCTAACCATCTCCTTCAGGCTATTTTCCCACCATATTTTTCTCATTTCCATTCCGCTCAAACCTTCTCCGTGTTCTGTTTTAGCCTCTGTACCATGGTAGGATTCTGTCTGTGAAAAATACAACGTTCCTGTGTATCCAAAACCTATGAGCATCCTATCAATCAAACCAGGTTTTGCTGTCAATGTCAGAAAAAAAATAATACACATAAAAACAAACGTATGCCGTATGAATCTGCCCATAAAATGATTGTGCATTAAGATAAAAAAGATATACGCTCCAGAAAGGCCTATTAAGACACCTCTTGAGCCAGTAATAATAATACTATAGAGCATATATAATATAAAAATAAAGTACATGGCTTTTACTTTCCATCTGCTTTCCCAAACCATAGAACCTAATGTCATAAAGATAGCAGTAGATACAAATCCGGCAACATGATCAACCCCTGCAAGGCCTGCGGGCCTTGTAACCTGTTCTTGAAAAGCAAATTTAAACCCACTATGTGTGGTTATATATATAACACGTAAAATATCGATCCACTGAGAAAGGATTATGGCAGTTGAAGCAATAACCCCTGCTAAAATCCACACTTTAATTGATCTTCTTAGGATGCTTTTATTTACAACAATATTTGTTGTGGCATAAAAAAGCAAAAGGTTAAGTATAATAAGAATAGAGGACCATACGGCTATCGTTGCATCAGGCGCCCATAAAACAGAAATGATTTCAAAAGATACAATAACACATAATATTGCAGATATCGGAGTTTGCATAATATTTTCTTTTTTAACGATTTTACTTACTAAAATTCCTGCCATAGTGCACAAAAGTGGAATTTTATATGGATATAACCTTACTTCATATAATGGAGGAATAGTGATAAAATATTGAACCATTTCTTCTACTAAAACCAATAAGATAAGGTAAAAGGTATATTCAGGCTTAAGGAGGCCTAAAATGAAGATGCAAGATAATATAAATATTGCAAGAAACAAATACCAGGGTAAGGCAAGGTAAGTAATCCCTAAAACAGAGCCAATAAACCATAGAATAACTTCATATCTTAATATTGAGGCCAAATAATACGCACCCCTTAACAACAAAGAATTGTAAAAGTCAAGATTTCATCTGACATTTATGTTGAGTCCCTGGTGTCATGATGTGCAAATGTATATCAATAAAACTGAATGTCTTCTCCATTTATAGAAATCACCTATATCAATATTAATATTTATATTCGTAATAATAATATGAGGCACTTCGTCCCGTTTCCTTGTTCAAAACAGCCCCAATCAGATTGATATTCGCCTTTTTGGCTAAATCAAGAATCTCGGGAAGGTGATGCCTGCTTGCCCTTCCGCTTTCTACTACAATCACCATACCGTCAGTCCACCCCCCAAAGACTGTTGAATCGCTGGCTGCCAGAATTGGCGGAGTGTCTACAATAACCAAATCATAAGACTCGGTAATATCCTTCAATAACTGTTGCATCTTCTTGGACTCTACCAGCCTTGCAGGGTCCGGCGGCAAAGGTCCGGTGGGGATAATGCTTACACCCTCTATGCCGGCCGGTATCTGGATCGATCTTATATCTGCATCTCCAACCAGGAAGTTTGTAAGGCCGGTGTCATTGGCCAGGTTGAAATATTTGTGCATAGACGGCCTTCTCATGTCACCATCTATAATAAGCACCCTTTTGCCTTCATTCGCTATAGATACTGCAAGATTCGCTACCAAAAAAGACTTTCCCTCTTTATCCAGCGCACTTGTGACAACAATACTCTTTGGCGTATTATCCAGTGTGGCATACCTAATACTATTTCGGAGTGTCCTGAAGGTTTCCTTTATAGGAGATCTTGCATCCATCAAGCTGATTAACCTTGGCTCCTTCTTCCTTAGCTTATAGATACTTCCAAGGAATGTCAGGCCCTTGAAGGACCTTACATCTTCTGGTGTCCTTATAGTATCATCCAGATACTCTATGAGAAGAGCGGAGCTAACCCCAAAAATAGTTCCCAACAGAACTGCTACTATTGTATTAAGAAAGAGGCTTGGGTTTCTATGTTTAGAATCTTTTTTGTCAGGGATAACAGCAGGTTCAACAAGATAGATACTTGAAAGGGCCATGGACTCTACTATCCCCACTTGGTACTGATACTTGAGTAAGGAATCATAAACATCCTGTGTAACAGTAACGGCAAGTGAAAGTTGGGCATATGAAGAAGATTTTTTGGGAAGCGTCATTAGCTCGGCTTCATATTTTTTTATAATATTCGGAAAAATCTGATTCTGGCTTTCGTAGGCGGCAATATCTGCATAATACCCGGCTAACTTCTCCATAATAGTCTCATGCAAAGGGTTAACAGATGTTGTCTCGCTTGCAAAGACCTTTGACATCTCTTTTTGAATCAATTCCTTTGTCTGTTCAATCTTATTCTGGATATCGACAACAGATGGGTGTTCCCTTGTATATTTAGTCTTTGTAGCGGCAAGATCGAGATAAAGATCCCGGAGGGTGAGCTTGAGGGACTGTATAATATCATTCTCTTTTATCTGCTCTGAAGTCTTTTCATATCTGGGAATAGATTTTAGTTGAGATTCGACCGGCTTTATAGAGGCCCTTAATTTATATATAGACAGATTATTATCCTCCATAGTCTTCTTTAAATCAGATATCTTCTGGAGAAGGTAGGTGGTCTCTGTATCAAGATTAACCGTCTTTTCCTTTTCCTTAAATTCCTTAAGGGCTTGCAAGGCATTCACATATTCATGTCTTATCTTCTCAATATTCTCATCTATAAATGTCTTTGCCCCTTTATAATCCTTCCTTACCCTGTTAAGTTCGCTCTCAATAAAAGCCCCTGCCATCGTATTTGCAATCTTCATAGCCTGTTCAGGGTCAGGCGATATCGCCTCTATCTTAATAATATCTGTCGACTCATATTGTTCCGCCGTAACATAAGGCCTAGGAAAGATATAATCTGAAATAGATGACTTTAACAGTTTTTCAGCAGTTATAACCTCTTCCGTTGATTCTACATCTACCCCTAAAAACCTTAAAATAGGTTCTAAAAAAGGTATAGCCTTTATCACCCTTCCCCTTACCCTCTCCCTTTTTATATTTAATTCAGAGATAACCTTCTCAGCAACAGGCCTTACAACGGACAAGGCCAAGTAGTCAGCCCTATCTGTATCTGAGATAGAACCAGTCTGTCCCTGGCCTTGCAAGCCAAGACTCGAAGATAGCAAAGACGCAGCGGTTGATTTTTGTATAAGCACCTTTGCGGTAGCATCATACCAGGGAGTAACGAGAAGCGTACCTATCACAATTGTAAGAAGGATGACTGTAAAGATATTTATTGCGATCCACTTCCTCCTCCATAAGATCTCAAGTATCTTTCTAAGCTCCATCTATAATTCCTTCCAATTATTATTAGTATGAAATCACAGCTATCTTGCCGGTATTGATAATGGGGTTGTTGCTCCGGCTTCGCCTCGCAACACATCTGCTGCCTGCGGCCACAAAACTATCCCGCTTTCCAGATTGACAATAGGGCTAAGGATCTTAGAAAGATGCGCGAAGTACCAGCTTACATCCGCTATTGCCACTGCCGGTAAATAGACGATGTCACCGCCATGCAAGAACTTGTTCTGAGAAAAATCGCCTTTCTTAAGTACCTTTTTTAAATCGAGGGATGTAACCTCAGGCTTGCCTTGTCCTTTCCTTATTAAAAGTACGTTATTCATTTTCGCATTATCAGTCATTCCGCCGGCCTTCGATATAGCCTCCATGACGCTGATTTCAGAATCTAATGTAAATATCCCAGGGTTATTAACCTCTCCCAGGACCATTACCTTTTGGCTCTGGACTGCTGTAACACTGATAGTTACCTGGGGATCTACAAGGTATTTAGACAGCCTCTCCTGCATCTCATTCCTTACCGCAAAGATGTCCTTCCCCGCAGCCTGAATATCACCGATCAGAGGAAACATTATCCTGCCGGAGGAATCTATCTTGGCGGATTTTTTCAGGTCATCATTTCTGTAAACGGAGATATCTATAGAGTCACCCGTACCAAGGATAAATTCAGATACCTTTAAACTGCCAATCTGTTCAGCCTTTTCATTCTGGCTTTCACCTGCAATCTTCTCGCCTTCCATTTTTGATGCTGTAGAAATACAACCGCCCAAAATCCCACCAATCAAAATACTTAATATCAGAAGATTGCATCTGTTTTTTTTCATGATCTCTTTTATAAATCTCCTTGTTAGTATCTTTTTCTATTATTTCCTAACTGCTTGTATCTTGGGACTTATTTATTACGGCCAGCAAATTTTGTATATTAACATAAATATTAACATCATTTCTACAAAAACTTTATTAATCCAAACGTTAAAGGTATTACCATGCAATGTTTAAGTCTAAGGCTGAGAATATACTAAATTCACATCTTCACAAGGATCTTTCCATCCATCCTTGCAGAAGAGGCCTTGATGGCATTAAGAACGGAATTAAAAGGATATGTTGCTGTGATCATCCTCTCAAGATTTAACCTGCCAGAGGCAACCAGCTTTATGACAGAGGGAAAGATCCCGTAGCCGGAATGACCCCTTGATCCAATGATCTTGTTGGCGCCGGAGACGATTACATCAAGATATAAAGACGCAGAGGTTGCTGCCCTCCCGAGATAGATGATCTTTCCATTTGGGGCCATTGACCTTTCCATCTCAGGTATCGTCTTTGAGGCGGCGCCGGCCGATTCCACCTGAATATCGGCCCCCTCTCCCCTGGTGAGCTCCATTACCTTCTCTCCCGGCCTGCATCCATTAAGCGTATTAATATTAAAGGCAAAGTCGGCCCCCAATTCCCTGGCTATATTGACCCTCTCGTCGATAACATCAAAGGCTACTATGAGGCTTGCGCCGGAAATCTTTGCCAGGGCGACGGCCCCAAGCCCTATGGGACCTGCTCCGTAGACCACAACAGTAGCACCCGGGTTAAATCCCCCTCCGGCAATAAATATACCGTTGTAGGCACAACCTACCGGCTCAATAAGGGCGCCAATGCTAAAGATCTTGTCGTAAGGATAGATATCTTCGAAGTCGTTAATCCTCCAGCAGAATCTTTCATTTACCGCAGCATACTCTGCAAAGGCCCCATCGGCGCTCAGACCCATAAGCTCTACATGACTGCACTGGTTGGGCGACCCGCCCCTGCATGATTTACACACACCGCACCAGATTACACTCTCAGCTGCAACCTTATCACCAACCTTAATACTGTGCACCTTCTTCCCGGTCCTCTCAACTACGCCGGAGAACTCATGACCTAGAATGCAGGGCAATTTCGTTAAACCAGAGAAGATTATGTATCCCTCGTTATCGGTCTCATAGAGATGGGTATCCGATCCGCAGACACCGCAGGTCTCAATCTTGATAAGCACCTCATCATCTTTTATATTCGGAACAGGTAACTCTTTGATATCAAAATGGGGATTCCGCCAGACCTGATTGCCGGTGATGGCCCTTTTCCTTTTCTTTTCCTCTTCGCTCAAAGAATAACCGTTCCTGGGCCTCCACTCCGCATCGACAACAAGCGCCTTCATGCATGCTCCATCTGTAATGCCTTCTTATTAATCTTCCCGCTCCCGATCTTCGGGAGGGATTCTCTTATTTCAATTATCCTGGGGAGTTTATAATGTGCCAGCCGTCCTTTGCAAAATCCCAGGATCTCCTTCTCTGTCAATTCCATTCCGTCTCTGGTAACTATTATAGCCTTAGGAACCTCCCCCCTTAATCTGTCTCTGGCAGATATTACTGCCGCCTCTTTTATATCCGGATGATCCATCAATACCAGTTCGATCTCCAGTGGATAGACCTTCAACCCTGCAACCTTCATTAAACCTGCTTTTCTCTCGACAAAGTAGAAGCGCCCGCTCTCATCTTTTCTTCCAAGGTCACCGCTATAATACCATCCGTCATTGAGGCACTTTTTACTGTTTGCCTCGTCCATATAATAACCCTGAATAACTGCGGGCCCCTTAAATACCATCTCCCCTATCTCACCGGACTCAAGTTCTTCTCCATATTCATCAACTATCTTAACATCATAAGAGTCACACGGCCTTCCGATTGAACCGGGTATCAGATCTTCGCCCGGACGATTGGCTATGGCAATCCCCGTTGTCTCTGTGCTGCCCCAGACAGGGATAATAGGCACTCCTACCTTCTGTCTGAACTTCTCTATAAGGTCTCTACGCGTATACATACCGCCGCTTTCAGGAACCCTCAATGAACTCAGATCGTAACCCTTATACTCAAGGAGATCCAGGAGATTCTGATACATCGGCGCAAGCCCCATCATACAGGTGACTCTATGCGTAGATATGGCCTCTGCAAGGGATTTCGGATATATTTTATCAACCAGGACCATTGTCCCGCCAAGATAGAGAGACCTGGCAAATATTTCATGGGGGTGGGCAAATGGAGCAAACATGCAAAGATGAACATCACCGGGCAAAAGCCCAAGGGCATTTACTGAGGCGAGGGTATTCCAGTATATATTGGAGTGTGTTGTTATGGCCCCTTTATGGTTACCGGTAGATCCGGATGTATAATTCAAATAGACTGTGTCGTCATTTTTTATTTCAAGACAGGGGTTATCCCCTTTTTGATTTTGTAGAATATGATTCCATTGCAATGATCCTTCCATTGCCCCATCAACCGCAATGATAGAAATCCGGGGATCAGACCCGGAGGCCATCCTTGCAATGTCCAGAAATTGCCCGTATACAACCAGAAAGCGAGGTGAAATGCGCTTTAAAATAATTGCTGCATCTTCACCGATAAGTTCAAAATTAACCGGAACAACAATTCCTCTGGCCTTGGCAATAGCGAGGAAGCTGATAACCAGCTCAGGTACCCTAGGCAGCATCAAGCCTACCCTGTCCCCTCTCTTAAGACCCATCTCCAGCAAGGCATTGGCCAGCTTATTGACTATTTCCTCGAGCTCACTGTAGCTGATCCTGACATCGCGGAAGACTATTGCGCTCTTTCCCGGAATCTCTTTAGCATTCCTTTCCAGCATCTCGGTCAAAGTCATTTCAGTCTCCTCCGCTTAAAAACCTCTCTAACAGGACCGCAAGCTTCCGCCACTACCACAAACCGGTATTTATCGGAACGATGTTTCTGGTTCCTTGTTCCTAACTCGGAACTCAGAACTCGGAGCTAGGAACGATGTTTCACGACATCGTTAATCTACCTTGCTCCCAACCTGGTTACCACAATCTTGATTGTCCTTAAAAGGATCTTAAGATCAAGCCAGAGGGACTGATTCTTTACATAATAGATATCGTTCTTTATCCAGTCATGGAATAATGTATCACTCCGTCCGCTTATCTGCCACATACCGGTAATACCGGCCTTCACTCTCAGTCTTGCCTCCCTCCACTCAGGCGAATAACCCATCTCCTCCATTACCAGCGGCCTCGGTCCAACAAGGCTCATATCACCCTTTAATGCATTAAGAAACTGAGGTAATTCATCAAGACTTGAGCTTCTTAAAAACCTCCCAACCCGTGTAAGCCTTGGATCATTTGCCATTTTAAAGAGGGGGCCATCGGCATTATTCTTATGGCGGAGGTTATTCTGTAAATTTTCTGAACCCTCCGCCATGCTTCTGAACTTGATCATAGAGAACCTTCTGCCCCCCTTGGTGCATCGTCTCTGAGTAAAAAATATAGGACCTCTTGAATCGATCTTTATAGCTGAAGAGATTATCAAGAATACAGGAAAACCTAATAACAGGGTGAAAAAAGAGATGATTATATCCATTGCCCGTTTTGTTGTCAAATAGATGAACCTCCTGATTTTTATAGAGATCCTGGAATCATCCAGGACCGAATACCCATCTATAAGATCCGGCTGCATAAGATTGGCATCACCCAGTGTAAGATGCCCCTTCACTGCTATCTTCCTGTAAACATCGCCATTTTCTAAAAAATAATCCTTCCCTACTAAGGAAGAATCTACACTGGATCTCATCCCAAGATAGGAACCTGCCAATACTATAGAATTCCTCACAAGTACCTCGTCCATTAGGCGACAATCCCTGCCAATCACCGTAGGGCCGATAATCCGGCAGTCCTTGTTTATTTTTACATTATCTCCAATGATAACAGGCCCGGTAAATTCAACTCCAGGAAAGATATCTACATTATTGCCTACCCAGACCCTGTCCTTGATCTCTCTTCTTTGTCCCTTAGGAGAATAAATCCCATTTACCTTCCCCCCAAGAATGTCCATATTCACACTTATAAAATCATCCAGCAGCGCAATATCTCTGAAGTAACCCGGTATTTTATAAAGATAGACAGGAATCTCCTTGTTTAAAAGTGAAGGAAGGAGCTGATCTTCTATGTCGAGATATCCTGACCCACCGGTAAAATTGATTATGACCGGATCAATGACATATATACCACACCCTCTAAAACCGATATCGCCTGGCCTGATATGCATTAATCTGCCATTACCCAGCAATTCAATGTCAGAAGAAGTCTCACCTTTGGCGCCTATCGTAAGAGATGAACCCCTTTCCATATGAAAATCGATAAGACTTAAGAGGTCAAAATCAATTACCACACTACTGTCCACAAGGAGAAAGGGTTTGTTGTCTAAAAATTCTGCCGCCTCCCTTATAGCCCCACCCCTTCCCAAAGGAAGGCTCTGACATAGATAATCAATCCTGATACCTGTCCCAATGCCGCCACCCAGGTGTCTGGCAAGATCCTCGGTCCTGCTATTTAAAATGATCAATACCTCGTCTATCCCGGACAGCTTAAGTCTCTTCAACAGATAGTCTATAACTGGTATATCACCCAGCGGAAACAGCGGCTCAGAACAAATCTTCGCAAGAGGAGCAAGATTAATTCCTGCCCAATCCGTAAAAATAATCCCCTTCATCTAAATCTCCCTTAAAAATGGAACCGAAATTCTAAATACATTTTATAGATTATACAATATCCATGCCATGCTGGTAAATATAAAAATTTACAATATTATCAATAAGGTGCGACATTTAACCGGCATAATTTCAGAAAAATATGTAAATCTTTGCCATTACCTGGACATAAAATTGTCATTTGAGCCCGTTGCCCAACCTTTTTAGCGATGCCTTGGCTGCCGACAGGCAGGTCAGAGGATCTTTGGTAACAGATCCCGGCAAACAGTAACAGTTCATATCGCCCTCCTAATATAATTCTAATACCCAACAAATGGTCATTACAAGTAAAATTTGTGTGAAAAATTACCAGGGGCAGGCAGCTTCTTATTAACAGAAAAAAATACTAAGGTTTCAAATAGAAGGCCCTACCAGCTAAACCTCCTCCCCTATTTCCTGAAAAATCCGATCAGAAGGAGGCCGGCCAGGAATCCTCCTACATGGGCAAACCATGCTATGCCATCTCCGCTTTTACCTATGCTTAAGGTGCTGTTTATAATCTGAAAGACTATCCAGAATCCGAGGAAATATAATGCCGGGATCTTGACTACCTGTATGAAAAAGCCTAGAGGCAGAAGAGTCAGGATCCTGGCCCTGGGAAATAGGATCAGATATCCGCCAAGTATTCCGGAAATGGCCCCGCTAGCCCCGATCATCGGGAGTGTAGAGCCTTGATTTATTAAAGCATGCGCAAAAACGGCCACTGAGCCGCAGATGGCATAAAAGAATATAAATCTAAGATGACCCATCGAATCCTCTATGTTATTACCGAAGACCCAGAGGTACAACATATTGCTTAGCAAGTGAAAGAGCCCTCCATGCAGGAACATGGACGTAATTATTGTAAATACAATCAACAGAGAGACCCCATTCTTAAGTCCAAGCCCGTGCATCAGCTCATATGGGGTTGCCCCGTAAAGATTTACAAGATTTCTGGCAGAGGCATCATCCAGGGTTAACATATAGATATAGACAAATATATTTATTGCTATAATCAGTATGGTGATTATCGGGAAGGTTTTTGTGGGATTGTCATCCTTTAGCGGAATCAATCCTGTTCGCCTGCATCATTTTTCAGGGACGGGATATCGCCACCGAAGATAAGCCTGGAAAGGAAGAGATAGCTTTCAATACCAAAACCTTCTTCCTGTATATCAAACATGTTGTGGAGCGATCTGATCCCCCTTTTTGTTCCGCGGCCCATAACTCCATCTATCCTCCCCTTATACAGGCCTGCCTCTTTGAGAGACCCCTGCAGATCGCTTATCGCCTGACTCTCGCCATCAGCCTCTAAGGGGATATTAATCTCACCGATACCCCTCCAGAGGATGACCACCTCGCCGTCAGATTGTCCATTAATTCCGGATATGGATTCCTCCCTTCTTCCTCGTATCGGATCTAACAGCACTAGATCATCTCCTTTGACCTCAGATACAACTGAATAATAGGAATTATCCTCCCTCCCGTCCTTCCACTTAATAATAAAGGGATAATTAATATCCATGAGCCTGTTAACATCTAAAGGCATAAAACCTCTGTATAGCCCTGCCTCCTCCAAAAGGTCATCAATCTCCACCTGCTCAATGTTCCCTTTGTAATCAAAATCCTTATTCCAGATCTTAATCAATGTAAGATATGCTGCAATTTCAGCCCCACCAGCCTCCCTGATCCTAAAAATACCTTCTTTGTCAAAGGCCGGCGAGAAAGGAGGTTGAGGTTGAGGTTCAGACGGCAAAGTGGACTGGCTCATATTGGCCATACCTCCTTCCTTGACCTTAACCTCAACTTTTTCCGGAGCCCCGGGTCTGTACGACCAGATAATTGCTGTTAATATAAGGAGGAAAATGATTACCACAACACCTGGTCCTGTAAAGATCCGGTCATTATCATCCCGAAGCCTGATCCATCTGTATCCTGATCTACCGGCCGTTTGGTGCATCCCTTCAAGTTCTTCCTTCGCCCCATCTACGATATGAGGGGTGACTACCCTTGCCTCTGCCACATAGGCCGCAAGCAGCGCCTTATCTGAGATGATATTGACAAGCCTTGGAATGCCGCTGCTATACCTATAGATCCTTTCTATCGCCTTATTGGTAAAGTGGACCTTCTCCCTGCCGCCGGCAACCTTAAGCCTGAACATGATATATTCCTTCGTCTCCGTCTGATCAAGCGGATCTATATGATACCGGAGCGAGATCCTCTGGTTAAGCTGTCTCATCTCGTTTAACTTCAGTTTTTCATTCAGCTCCGGCTGACCAGCCAGAAGGATCTGCAACAACTTCTTGTCTTCTGTCTCAAGGTTTGACAGCATCCTGATCTCCTCCATGCACTCTATTGGAAGATTCTGCCCCTCATCTATAATCAGCAATGCATTGCCTCCAGAGGACAACTCCGAGATCAAAAAGCCGTTGAGTTCGTCTATGAGTTCCTTCTTTGAAGTAGATTTACCTGAAAGACCGAAATCCTGGTTTATCGTTTGCAAGAGCTCTATAGTGGTGAGGTTTGGATTGAAGATCAGAGATGTCTTGATCTTGGGATCAAGCCTGTTTAAGATGAAGCGGCACAGGGTTGTCTTGCCCGTACCTACTTCACCTGTAATGACGATAAAACCCTTCCGCTCCTTGATCCCGTATATAACATTTGAGAATGCCTCTTCATGTTTTTTGCTGAAGAAAAAATAGCGCGGGTCTGGCGTGAGCCTGAATGGTTCTTCGGCAAAACCAAAAAATTTTTCATACATATCTAATTTATGCCAGTGAGACTATATCCCGAACTTGCTTAAATCTCTCATATTTTAGCCCTATTGTCAATAAAAAACAGCCATATCGAACTTGACCTGCGGGCCTTCCAATGTTACCAAGTCTGAACGGTTTATTGTAAAAAAGACTTTGGACCTATTTTGCTTTTTACAGGCTGCATCTCATTATTCACCGGTAGTTAATGCCTTCTCAATAAAGCTTAATGCCTCTATTTGATTAGGTGGTTGGACATTAAATTGAAAATTTCTTTTTTGAATTTCATTATATATCTCCATCAAATCATTCTTTGGCAGCAACAACAAACAACCACCCAAAAGCCTGATAAATTTTATAGAGCCTTCTTTGACAGCCTTCTGGCAAATAGATTTTGCATTTTCAGTGCTAATCAGGCTTCTTAATACCTCATTGACAGGGAACATGGAAAGATTAAGAGTGCCAATCAACCCTAGAATAGATTCTTTATCTTTCTTTTCTTCTGTCAGCTTTTTAGAGATTATCTCCATAATGACTTTATCACTAAATATGATAGGTTTCTTACCCTTCGGCATTGCAATCCAAAGATTCCAAAAAAAGAAATCCAATTCTGCAATGCTTGCATCTGTTATCTTGGGAATAAGCAGAGAATAATCGTTATCTACTTGTTCAGCAAAATAATGGCTGCAATCCATTCTGTTAATGAAGTAGAAATTGAATAGGAAATGGGATATTGCCTTCAGCGTACTATCAGCAATCTTTTCAAGGAAATTAATTTTCTTGAAATCTATATCTTCATGTATTGACCATTTAAATATCCCATCTTTTGGATTAAATCGGTTAAGAAATATGCCGATATTTGATAAATCTGATTCACAAATCAATTCCTCTAACCTTTTCGCAGGCAAGCCTTTTAATAGAGGGGTTATCTTTTCTTCGAGATATTCAGCAGGAAAAGCAGCGGTTATGTTATGAATAAGTATATTCCATGACTTAAGAGACATTTCTACTGATCTCTTGCTAAGTTCTTTTTCAGCAAACCTAACGAAAGCATTACCGGCATAACTCAGATAGTATTGTCGGATTGGCTGTTGGTTTGCCTCTACTTTTGGACACGGATTATTAACAAATGCGTTAAGCCATATCCTGTTAGGGTTCAGATCAAGTCCCTTTTTCATAAACTCATCGCGTTCGGGGTTGCATTTGTGTGTCAGGAGTTTAACGGCAGCAGCGAGAATATCAGGACTGAATTTCTTATTTATTGCGTTATTCAGCGTGCCCCAGCCAATGCCCTCAATAAATAGCATTGCCATTTCTTCTGATATAAAAGAATAGGATTGAACCGAATGAAAATCAAAAAAAGGATTTTTCAATTCGCCTATTTTTTTGCCTACGGCTTCACCCAATATTTTCCAGTCTAATGATTCGCAGAAGGACTGTAATATGCTTTCTCTAACCCCTGCCTGCCTTGCCAATTTAAGAAAAGCCATAACAGTAGCCAGACCAGTATCCTTTGACCGTTCACCCAATGCCTTGAAGTCTAATCCTTCACAAAAGGCGTTTGATTTACCACTGCCAACCCCTGCCTGCCTTGCCAATTTAAGAAAAGCCATAACAGTAGCCAGACCAGTATCCTTTGACCGTTCACCCAATGCCTTGAAGTCTAATCCTTCACAAAAGGCATTTGATTTATCACTGCCAACACCTGCCTGCCTTGCCAATTCAAGAAACCTCCTGACAGTAGCCAGACCGGTATCCTTAGACCGTTCACCTAATCCCTTGAAGTCTAACCCTTCACAAAAGGCATTTAATTTATCTTTGCCAACCCCTGCCTGCCTTGTGAGTCTAAGAAAATTCATAACAATAGCCAGACCCTTATCCTTTGACCTTTCACCCAATGCCTTGAAGTCTAACCCTTCACAAAAGGCATTTAATTTATCTTTGCTAACATTTGCCTGCCTTGTGAGTTGAAGAAAATTCATAACAGCAGACAAAGTTAAAGGAGAAGAGTCTTTTGCCTTTTGGATTAGCACATCTTCATCTAATATCTCATTTAATAACCAATCTTTTTCTTTAACATCCAACTTTTTTATGAAGAATAATAAAAACCATATTTCCAGAAGAGTGGCTTTATTTAGTTTATTTTGAAGTTCTTTCTTTTGCTCCACTGGTGAAAAACCATAAGATTCCTTATGCTGTTTCCAAAACCTCAAGCCTTTTTCTCTCCCGCAAGACCAGATCAAACAACCTATTACAGATGAAAGCGCTTTAACACTATCTTGTCTGACCATTTTAAAAATTATGTTGTAAATCTCGTCGTCATCAAACATGGCTGATAAAATATCTTTTTTGTCATTCCGGAGCACTGCTCTAAACAATTCATAGTAATTCTCGGGCTTTTCCCGCAGATATTTTTTTAAAATTTGACTTGTAAAATCATCGGGGCTTTTCCTTGCCTTCAAACTTGCTTCAGCCTCTACTATATATGCAGCATCTGTAGAGTGTTGCAGTCTGTAAAAATATCCTGGCAAAAATGTTATAACTCCATTATTGCAAAGCCCATTAAGGAGGTTTTCGTCAAAATTTCTTCCATAAAAATTGACATCAAATTGGAACACAGCAGCCACTTTAATAAGCATGTCTTGAAGATTAGGTTCTTTTAGTAGGGCAATATAGTTCTTATATACATTCCTTAAAATATCTATCTTTTTTATTGACGATAAAGAAACGTCATCTTTACTATTCCATGCTTCAAGATAAAATCTCAGCCTACGCAAATTTGGCATCTCATTACCGAATTCCCTTTTTATCCATGATTCATCTTCTGAAGACAGGGTGTACACCTTGTCTTTTTCAAAAGCGAACTTTTTTATAATTTCAAAGATTGTTTTTAAATCAGGGCTTAAATCAATATACCATCCATTTTCAATCCACTCTTCAAACGGGTTCACAATATCACTGTCTGAAGTTTTGTCGGAAAAGATTTTTCTTGCAGTAAAGATGAAAGAGGCTTTTTGAGTCTTACTTGCTGTCTCAACTAATTTTAAAGATATTTCATCGGAGGTATGAGCGTTTTCTATAATAAACAGTGTGTTATAATCTTCAATCTCCCTAATGGTGTTGCATATCGACTCTATACTGTCGATACTTTCCGAAACTTCTATAACAAAAACAGTCCAGTTTTTCTTCTGCCTTTCAAATCCAATGAATCTTGCTAAAACAGTTTTGCCTCTGCCTTCGGCGCCTCTAATAAGGCAGATTCGCTTTTCATCCATCAACTTTTCAATTTTATTAATATGTTCGGCCTCGGGATAAACCCATTGATTTTTAAGAGCAACAAGAGTTGGCCAGCCTTTACTGGGGTCTGAAAGAATAACACTTAACAATTTAATATTTTCAGACATTGTTATCCTTTGATTTTGAACAACTGACAATAATAGTTAAGGAGTGTATTACTATACCAAAAGATAGATGAAGCAAGTCCTATTATAAAGATAATTAAAAAAAATGACTTCCAATTAAGATTCTTTTTTACTGCATATCTTTCTATTACTCCAGAATCTGACTCGGCGCCGTCTTTTTCCCAATTACTTCTTGATGCTTCCAAAAACGCACTTATACCAAAAGCTCCTATTGAAGAAATAAAAAAGGAAAAAGCCATTCCATAAACTCTCCATTCTGAAATTGGTAGATCCTTTGTCAGAAGAGCTGTTGTAAAGAGGTTAACCGCAAGCGAAACCAGGATACCAGCGATAAAGGCATAGGCATAAGCTGCCTTAAAAGTAAATAAGTAACAAAGGTAACTATATTTATTATTCTGCTTCATTTGTTATTTTATACTATTTAGGTACAACCCCCATAATGAATCCATAGCAGGGATAAGTATTTTACAGAAACGGGGATTTTATATACCAATGTATTTTAATTCCGCCGAATGTGCGGACGAGCTTAGAAACGATATTATCTATTCCTTCTAAGGTGATCATAGCCTTTTGAAGAGGATAATAAGTGCCATGTCTTTTACTTGTGAATTAAGCCATGAAGTCCATGAGGTTTTTTCTCAATTCCAGCAGAGGAGTAGTTGTATATCGGGGATTAACGCCTGCTTGCGTGCAAGATTGTAAGACCGATAATTTCATCCCCTTCATAACGGATAATTATATCATCATCTGTTAATTCGCTGTCAGTTGCATGACTCGGTTTTTTGAAATTGATGTAGAGTGTGTCCACCTCCTGGTCATAGGAGGACCAGAGATAACCCTGTGGAGTCTTCTTGACCGCTGGTATAAGCCTCAGATAGTCTTGGATGTCCGCTATGGCCATAGTTGCCTCCTTTTAATGAGGGTGTGAGTTTTGCCTGTCAAAAATGCCGTAATGACAAAACCATCATTCTCTAATTCACGATACACGACTACGAGCCATTTGTCCATACGCAGAGGGCGGATTGCCAATTGCTCACCTGCCCCACCTGCAAGAATGCGCTCTGGACCAGAAATAGTCTCAAGCACTTCGAGCCTCAGGCCAGCCAGCTCACAGTGCTCCTCGGTAATATGTGCCCAGCGCTCATCCGTAAGGCGGATGGGAATGCTATTCTTGGATATAACAATATCCATAACTTACCCAATATCCTTATTTTTCCTAGTTAATGCTCCATCTTTAAAACATTTCTATATGGTATGCTTTTTCTGTTTTTATCCTGAAAACGAGGAGGTGTCAATAACATTTGGTATCGGGTCGACGTTCAGCAAGTACCTTTGGAAGCGACTTTGCCCTTGCCCGCTACCTGCCGTGAGGCATAAAAAATTCTTTAATGCTTGCGTGTATGATTGAAAAACTTGGTCTTCCCAATAAATAGGTGTCCTGTTTTTACCATAGGACAAAGAAGGTGTCACCCATGTCTACATACAACATACAGCCATATTGAACTATACTTGACAAAGTAGATAAGGATGGTAAGATGTAATAAATCGAGTGGAGGTATTTTGGCTTCAAACCTGTCCTTAAGGCGTCGAATAATAAAAATTCTATTGCTTGCCCTTGAGATCGCGCTAAGGTATAAATTCATTTCTGTCTTTGGTCTCTTTATCAGCGAAGAAACGCTCAGGAAAAAGCGATCCTCGCTCCACAGGAAGATGGCAAAGAAGCTATATAACAGATCAATAGAATTGAAGGGTGTCCTGATAAAGCTTGGCCAGTTTATGTCTGCCAGGGTTGATATCCTTCCGGAGGAATATACGGAAGAACTGTCAAGGCTCCAGGACCAGGTTCCGCCCTGCGAATTCTCTTTGATAAGGGAAAGGTTCATTAAGGAGGCCGGGGCTGATCCAGAAACGGTATTTGCCAGGTTTTCTGAAAAACCTATAGCATCGGCATCGCTTGGCCAGGTTCACGAGGCATATCTCAAGGATGGGCAAAGGGTTGCAGTCAAGATCCAGTATCCGGGCATAGAAAAGATAGTTGAGGCCGACCTTAAGGCGGCAAGGCTTGCTTCCAGGGTGCTTTCCAGTCAGCTAAAAAATATCAAACTTGATAGACTATATGATGAGTTTTCACGTGTCCTGCATGAGGAGCTCGACTATATACAGGAGGCACACAACGCCGAGCTGTTCTATACAAATTTTGCCGATGACAAGCGTATCATTGTCCCGAAGGTGATCTGGGAACACACAACACCCCGCCTGCTCACACTGGAATTTGTAGAAGGAGTAAAGATCAACGACTATGACCAGATAAAGGCCATGGGGATTGACCTCAAGGAGATGGCAAGGCTTGTAGTTGAATCATATATGAAGCAGATATTACAGCATAATTTCTTCCATGGTGACCCCCACCCGGGAAACCTTTTTGTCCAGAAAGGACCGAGGCTCGTATTTGTCGACTTCGGCCTCATGCAGAGGATCACGCCCCAGATGCACAAGGGGATCAAGAAGACCATCATTGCCATCATAGATAGAGATGAGAGGGGGGTTGCCGGCGGACTTATAGACCTGGGATTCATAGCCAGGGAGGGAAAGAGGGGCGAGGTGGAGAGGGTAATAGAGTTTCTGATGGAGAAATACAGAGAGATAACACCGAAGGAGTTCAAGGAGATTACCATTGATGACATCAATGAGGATCTTGATTATATCTTCAGGGTCTATCCATATATTCAGCTTCCCAATAATTTTATCCTGTTTGGCAGGACAGTCGGTATGCTAAACGGACTCAATTCAAAACTTGATCCCGATCTCAATATAATTGAACTTGCAAAACCATTTGCCAGGAGATTTATAGCCGATGAGGAGGGGATTATTGCGGAGATCTTTAGTAAGGGACGGCAGTTTGCAAGGCGCCTCTTCCCTATCTCCAAAGAACTTGAGGACCTTGTTTTTACTGCAAGCAGGGGAGAATTTAAGACGATAATGTCCTCTGAAGATGTTACAGGGGTATTGATAAAGATATACAAGCTGGGATATAAGACATTAATTATTGCCTTTATCGTATCTCTAATATTCGCCTATAGTTATCTGGATAGACATGAGGAGGCGATAGCAGGCATCCTGGTCGGGACAACTGCTATAATATTTACCATCCTGCTTTTATGGTCGTTCATAAGGGATATAAGGGGGACTTAAGATCATGCGTATAAAAAAATATTTCTTTATAATAATAGCCATCCACATCGTAGTCGCAGGCGCAAACATCCTATTGACCTCTTGTAATGCAAAGGAGGATACAAAGGCCCAGCTCCCGATAAAAGACAGCGCCAGTCCCGAGGAGATATCTAACCGGATATTAAAGGAGGGACTAAAGAACCCCGATGTCTTTGTCAGGTCCTCTGCAATCAGGGCCTACGGCGAAATCAAGGAGCGGGGTGCGGCAAAGGGCATAGCCTCATTCCTCAAGGACGATGCGGCATTTGTGAGGCTGTTTGCAGTTGAGGCGCTGGGAAATCTTGACGGGGAAGATGCGCCCCAATACCTTGTCAGCGCCCTTGCTGATAAGGATCCTATGGTTCGGATAAAGGTGATTGAGGTGATAGGCCGATCCGGCAATGAGAGCTACCTTCCTGTCCTGAAAAAAGGGTTAAATGATCCGGATATGATGGTCAGGTTATTTTCAGCAGGATTTCTTGGAACACACGGAGACAAGGCCTCGCTGGGCTTGCTTAAAAATGCCATGTCTGACAAGGATAGTTCCGTCAGGGTTGCGGCCATAGCCTCTGCCGGCAAGGCAAAGGATCGTTCTTTTATCCCATCAATCGGAGCCCTTATGAAGGATGCCGATCCCCTAGTTAGGACCTATGCCGCCCTTTCACTTGGTGAGATTGGAAACCAGAAGGCTGTACCTCTTCTCATCCGGTCATTGAAGGATACTGATCCATACGCAAGGGAGGCCGCTATTTCTGCGCTGGGCAGGATCGGAGACAAAGGCGCAATCAAGGCCCTCTCTACCCTGCTTGACGACAAAGACGTCTCTATCAGGATCAAGGCTGCCGCAGCATTAAAGAGATTAGGATCTGACGTTAGCGACTCGATATTCAGGGAGGGATTGAAAGACCCTGACTATTCAATAAGGCATGAGGTTATAGGCTTGCTGGGCGAACTTAAAAATAAGGATTATATACCAATATTGAAGGAGGCCCTCAAAGACAATAGCGCCCGGGTCAGAATAGGGGCAGTAAGGGGGCTCGGTAAAACAGGTGGTGATGAGGCGGTTGCTGCCTTAAAGGCTGCATTGAAGGATAATGACGCAACTGTAAGGAACTATGCGGCAGGAAACCTCATCAGAATTATGAGGGGTATTCAACTTGAAGATAACGGGGAGATATAAAGGCAATGATAAAACTGATAGTCCTGACCATTATTGTAGGGTTCGTATTCATCACCGGATATTACCTTGGATCACACAAACTGCTTGAAATAAGGAAGGATATCACAGGCCTTAAGACAGAGGTGCTATCAAAGACCACAAGCCTGGAAAAGGAGCTCGCCGATGTCAGGGTAAGGATGCACCTTGTAGATGCAAGGGAGAGGATTATAGCCGGAAAGAACGAGATCTCCGAGAAAAATTTCGGCACTGCCGGAAAAGAGATTGAAAAGGCCAGGGAGCTTATCGAGAGGGCAATCGGACTCTCAGGAGAAAGCCTTGTCCCTGCGCTTAGGCCCATTACCCAGGAGCTCGCATATGCGGAGAGTGATTTAGAGAGGCTTGATCCTGAGGCAATGAAGAGGCTTGACGGGGCAAAAAAGGATCTTGACCGGATCATAGAAAGGTAGCCCTTATGAAGGGCCGATACGATATACTTTTAATAGGCGGAGGAATAATAGGCAGCAGTATAGCCATGTCCCTTGCTGACAAAAAGGGCGGGAAGATCGCAATATTAGACCCGGACCTCTCCGGCATCTATAGTTCCTCTGAGAATAATGCAGGGGGTGTCAGGGCCACATGGTGGGATGAGGTAAATATCAACCTGTCCCTTTATTCGATTAAATTCTTTGAAAAGATTGCAGAAGATGTGGGGTTCAGGCAGGACGGGTACCTCTGGCTTCATGGTTCTGATACATGGAGGAAGGCAGAGACAATGATAGCCTTTCAGAACAGGTTCGGTTTAAATATCGAGGACCTGTCTAAAGCAGACATAACCAAGAGGATCCCTGAGATCGACAATATATCGGATATAGCCGGCGCCACATTCTCACCCATGGATGGACTCATCAACCCGAACCTCCTGAGAAATTACTACAGGAAGATAGCAGCAGAAAGGGGCGTTGAGTTTCTTGACAGGATGCTTGTAAAGAGGATTATCCTGATGGATAAGAGGGTCATTGGCGTTGAGTGCGCAAAACTGGCTGAACCGGATGAAATCGTCCTGGAAGAAATTCTCACTTCAGGAAGACCCTATGGGCACTATACCACTGAGATGTATGGTTGCGATATCCTTATCAACACAGCCGGCGCCTGGGCGCCTGCGATTGCAAGGATGTATGGATCGGAACTGCCTTCACATCCTCTCAGAAGACAAGTCTCTGTTACGCACAGCCCCGATGTTGATCTGTCTGGATGCGGGATGATCGTAGATACATCCGGCCTCTATTTCCATCCTGAGGCAGGTAATATCCTGGCAGGATATTCTGTTCCCAATGAACCACCTGGATACAATTTTAAGTACGACGGATATGACTTCTTCTTAAAAGAGATATGGCCGAGGCTCTACAACAGGATAAGCAGGCTTGAGCGGTTAAGACATATCCGAGGATGGGCGGGCCTTTATGAGGTTTCAAAGGATAAATCAGCTATTATAGGAAGGGTGTCAGGGTTGGACAACGTCTACGAGGCACACTCTTTCAGCGGCAGGGGCGTGATGCAGTCTTATGCTGCCGGCCTTGCCCTGGCAGAGCTCATTATAGACGGCAGCTACCAGACTGTTGATCTTACCCCTTTAAGCGGAAGCCGCTTTAAGGAAGGCAGGGAGATGCCTGAGGTACTTCACATATAAAGATGGACAGGACGTTAAAGATACCTAAAAAGAACATAGAGGATATGATATCGCATGCCCGCTCGGTCTATCCACAGGAGTGTTGCGGACTTCTCGCCGGAAACAGCGGCATAGCAAGCAACACCTACAGGATGACAAATATTGATCAGAGTCCGTTTTCCTATCTGATGGAACCGAAGGAGCAGTTCGTTGCGCTCAAAGACATGAGGAAGAAGGGGATTGAAATGATAGCCATCTATCACTCCCACCCCAAAACAGATGCGGAGCCGTCCATCACCGATATTAATCTAGCCTATTATCCTGATGCATATTATATAATCTTATCCTTAGTCGAGCCTATGCGACCTGACATAAGGGTACATAGGATCATTGACGGGAAGGCAGAAGAGGTAGGGATTACAATACTCTAATGCAGATACCCATGGCCAGGCCCTGGCTCGCATCCACCCTGGGTGGCTACTCAGCGAGCAAAAAACAAACAGTTGAACTTTGTCCAGCATGTAAAATCCCTGCTTAAACAGCACGGAAGGGCGGCAATGGTTATCCCTAACAATGTCCTTTTTGAAGGTGGAGCAGGAGAGACAATAAGGCGCAAACTCCTCCATGAATGTGATGTCCGTACGCTCTTAAGGCTTCCAACAGGTCTTTTCTATGCGCAGGGGGTAAAGGCAAATGTCATCTTCTTTGATAGAAAACCTGCATCTGAAACACCATGGACTAAAAAGCTCTGGATATATGATTTTAGGACTAATGAAGACTCAGAAGACCTTTCTGATCCTGATGATATCGCCCGCTTTCTTCCCGTATGTTATGCTGTCTTATAAGATAAACAAAAGAATCTTTGATAAGGACTATTCATTTGATATAAAATAATAAGCATGAGACCCTTAAGGGCTATATTTATATTTTCAGGATATATATTTTTACTATCTTCCATTAACCCTGCCCTTTTATTGGCCGCCCCCTTTATTGTAGAGACATCCAAAGATGGTGTTCAGCGGGCCGAGATAATTGTTGATACATACTCATATACACCAAATCATATCGTTATGGTTGTTAGCAGACCTGTGGAGCTGACCCTAAAATCTGTTACCTGGGTTGTTCCGCACAACTTTGTCCTTAGGGCGCCGGAGGCAGGGCTCGATATCAGCATAGATGTACCGGCAGGTCAGACTATAACCATCAGCTTTACACCTGCCAAAGAAGGGAGATTTAAGATCCTCTGCGATAAAAAACTCCTCTTTTTTAAGAGCCACCAGGAGAAGGGAATGGAAGGGATCCTGGAGGTCAAAGGGTCAGATTAATTATCTGTAAAATCGGATTGACTTAAGATCTCAATATCTTATAAGATGACATACATTTTTTATCGTTAAAGGACAGGAGACTATGAAGATCGGGTCTATCTATACAATAGCAGGGGCAGGGTCCGGGGAACCAGGTTTTGGCGGCGATGGGGGGGACGCAAGATCGGCAGCGCTTAATGAGCCAAAGGGCGTAGCAGTAGACAGGAAGGGAAACATATATATCGCCGATACAGAAAACTGCCTGATAAGGTCTGTTGATACAAAGGGATACATTAGCACTATCTCGGGATCCATCTTCCCTCATGGAGAGAGCGGGGGTGAGGCCGAAGAAATGATGTTTCAAAGGGAGCTTGGAAAAGTACCGCGCAAAGAAGGGCTTCCCTCCGATGCTATCGGGGACAATGGTCCTGCAAGATCTGCCAGACTGAGATTTCCATCCGCCCTTGCCGTAGATGATGCAGGAAATATTTACATTGCAGATACATATAATCACAGGGTGAGGAGGTTAGATATAATTTCCGGCATCATTACGACCGTAGCGGGTAATGGCCAGGACGGATTCGGCGGCGATGACGGACCGGCAACCGATGCAAGCCTCTCTGAGCCCTCAGGTATTGCAATAGACAGCAATGGGGACATATATATTGCCGATCTGATGAACCATAAGATCAGAAAGGTAGACGTGTCAACAGGGGTGATAACAACCGTGGCTGGGAGCGGAAATGGATCATTCAGCGGAGATAACGGCCCTGCAATATATGCGGGCCTTGCCGGCCCAAGCGGAGTAGCCGTGGACAAAGAGGGTAATATATTTATAGCAGACACCTTTAATAATCGCATCAGGATGATAGATAAAGGTACGGGGTTTATCAGCACAGTAGCCGGAGATGAGAATAGATTCCGGGTCGGAGAAAAAGAATCAACAGAGAAAAGCCTCTCCAGACCCTATGCAATTGCAATAGACTCAAAGGGAGATATATACACAACAGACTCTGACAACCATATGATCAGAAAGATAGACCGGAAGACCAGTGAGATCGTGGCTATAGCTGGAAATGGAAAGACCGGATTATCTCCCGACGATACATTGGCAAGTGAGGCAAGCCTCAATTATCCCTTTGGCATCGCTATAGATTCAGCAGATAATATCTATATAGCCGACACGTTCAATCATATGATAAGGAAGATCATGATCAAGGAGATATAGGATATGCAAAAAACTTATAAGATCGCAGTAATCCCCGGAGACGGTACAGGACCGGAGGTAGTAGCCGAGGGGCTCAAGGTATTAAAGGCTGCATCCAAAAAGAGGGGGTTTAAACTCGATCTCCATAACTATGATTTAGGCGGGGAACGATACAAAAAAAGCGGCGAGACGCTGCCTGACTCTGTCCTTGAGGAACTTAAGGGCTTTAATGCGATATTCCTGGGCGCCATAGGGCATCCTGATGTAAAACCCGGCATACTTGAAAAGGGAATACTCCTGAGACTCAGGTTTGAGCTCGATCAGTATATAAATCTAAGGCCTGTAAAGCTATACCCTGGTGTTGAGACGCCGCTCAAAGACAAAGGTCCTGAGCATATAGATTTTGTTGTTGTGCGCGAGAACACCGAGGGGCTCTATGCAGGGGCAGGGGGCGTACTGAAAAAGGGGACACCTGATGAGGTAGCAGTCCAGGAGTCGATCAACACGAGGAAGGGCGTGGAAAGATGCCTAAGATATGCCTTTGACATATGCCGCAAGAGGGGACGCGCAAAGAAGCTTACCCTCTGCGGAAAGACGAATGTCCTTACCTATGCCTTTGACCTATGGGAAAGGACATTCTATCAGATAGCCGGGGAATATCCTGATATCAAGACCGACTATGCCCATGTGGATGCCACATGCATGTGGATGGTCAAGAACCCGGAGTGGTTTGACGTAATAGTTACAGACAATATGTTCGGCGATATAATCACCGATCTGGGCGCAATGATTCAGGGAGGGATGGGGATCGCTGCCGGCGGCAACATCAACCCGGAGGGTGTCTCCATGTTCGAGCCGATCGGCGGATCAGCTCCGAAATATACTGGAAAGGGGGAGATCAATCCCCTGGCAGCCATATCTGCAGGGATGATGATGATCGACTACCTGGGTGAGGAGGCGGCGGCAAGGGAGATCGAGGCCTCTGTAATCAGGGTAATATCAAAAGATCTAAAGAGCCTCTCTGCCGGAAAGATGGGCTATTCCACACAAGAGGTTGGTGACCTGGTTGTAAAATACCTTTAACAAAGGTTGAGGCCCAAAGAAGGCTAAGGCTAAGGCTGAGGAAAACCTAAAGCCTTAACCTAAACCTAAACCTTAGCCTGCTCTTTTCCTTAACCTTAACCTAATTATTATGATCGACTATGACACATCGTTAAATGAAGAACAACGGCAAGTAGTTTTGGCCGGCAACGGCCCTTCTATGGTTATAGCAGGGGCCGGTTCCGGAAAGACAAGGGTTGTCACATACCGGGTTGCAAGACTTATTGAAACAGGCCTTTATCCAGAGAGGATCCTCCTCCTCACCTTTACCAACAAGGCGGCAAAGGAGATGCTGTCAAGAGTTGAGGGGTTGATCGGCATTGATATAAGGAGGCTCTGGGGAGGGACCTTCCATCATATAGGAAACTTGATCTTAAGAAGGCACGCCGATCTCATCGGTTACCGTTCGAACTACACAATCCTCGACAGGGAAGACCAGAAAGATCTTATTGAGGGATGTGTCGCGGATCTTTCTATCGATACAAGGGACAAGAAGAGTTTCCCGAAGGGTGAGGTGCTTGCAGACATAATCAGCCATACAGTTAATACCGGTGCGGAGACAGAGGAGATAGTCGAAAAAAGATGTCCTATGTTTGGCAACACGACGGATGATATAAGGAAGGTCTCGGACCAGTACAGGAAAAAGAAAAAAGACTTAAATCTGATGGACTTTGATGACCTCCTTCTGAATCTGAAGCTCTTATTAGGAGGTTTCCCGGAGATAAGGTCTGTATATTCCGGCAGGTTTGAACAGATATTAATTGACGAATACCAGGATACAAACAGACTACAGGCGGAGATAATAGATCTCTTCGCAAGTAAAAACAGAAACCTCATGGTAGTAGGAGACGACTCCCAGTCGATATATTCATTCAGGGGGGCCAATTTTAATAACATAATCGAGTTCCCAAAACGCTATCCCGATACCAGGATATATAAACTTGAGACAAACTACAGGAGCGCCCCGGAGATCCTGAAATTGGCCAACAGCAGCATTGACCACAATGAAAGGAAATTCCAGAAGAGTCTAAGGGCCACAAGGCCGGGCGGACAGAAGCCCTTAGTTGTACCACTCAAGGACGTATATCAACAGGGGGGATTTGTGGCGGACCGGGTCCTTGAACTCCACAATGAAGGAGTCTCATTTAACGAGATCGCCGTCCTTTACAGATCCCATTACCATTCAATGGAACTCCAACTCGAGCTGACGAAGAGGGGGGTTCCCTTTAAGGTAAGATCAGGTTTAAGATTTTTTGAGCAGGCCCACATAAAAGATGTCGCAAGCTATCTGAAGATCGTCGCCAACCCCACAGATGAATTGGCCTGGAAGAGGGTCTTTAGACTGATCCAGGGGATAGGGAAAGCAACAGCAGAGAAGATCTGGAGAGAACTGTCGGTCTCAGCAGACCCGATCAAAACACTGTCCGATAGAAGTATCGCTCAGATGATACCAAAGAAGGGTGTCTTTGGATGGGATAGATTCTGCAAGGCGCTGGATCTGATCTCTAATGATGAAATAAGGAGATCACCCGGGAAAATGATAGGGATCATCCTGCAGGAAGGATACACTGAATACATGCAGGGTACCTACCTGGACCAGCAGGAAAGATCGGCAGACCTGAATCAGTTTGCGGAATTTGCATCAAGATATCAGTCATTAGATGACCTCCTCGGTGAACTTGCCCTGCTGGGCGGCGTTGAATCCGAGGCCTCCTTGCCGGCAGGGAACGAGGCTGAATCGGTTATCTTAAGCAGTATCCATCAGGCAAAGGGTCTTGAGTGGAAGATCGTCTTCATAATATGGCTCTCCGACGGTCGTTTCCCGACTGCAAGATCTCTTGAGAACCCTGATAATGAGGAAGAGGAGAGGAGGCTCTTCTACGTTGGAGCTACCAGGGCCAAGGACGAGCTATGTCTCTGCTACCCCATCATATCGGGGAACTGGTCCCGCACATCACTTTTAAAACCATCACGTTTTCTGGAGGAACTCGAAAGGGATACATACTCTAAATTCATTATGAGCGATGAGATCTACGATCTGATAGAGAGGGCCGGCTTATCTGATGTTCGCTATAGATGACGGTATAATGATCAAGGAATTAGGTCTCCACCTGGACGCATTAAGACGCAAAGATCTATCATTTATTTCTCACGCCCACGCTGATCATGTTGCAGGGCACAAGAGGGTAATCGCATCAAAGCTGACGGCCAGGATATTATCGGAGAGGATTAAAAAGACGACCCTCTATCCCATGGGATTTAACCGGCCGGCCGATATCAATGGTTACACCATAGAGTTACTTCCCGCAGGTCATATCTTAGGGTCCAGCCAGATACAGATCGAGACCAAAGGAAAGAGGCTTATATATACAGGAGACTTCAAGGTCAAACCTGGTCTCCTGGCCGAAAAGATCGAGATACGGCCGACCGATATCCTGATCATGGAGACGACATACGGGAAGGAGAAATACATCCTCCCGGAACTAAATCAAATAGTGGATCAGATAACAGAATTCATCGAATCGGCCAGGGAGAACAATTCAGTGCCGATACTATTCGGGTATTCATTGGGTAAGGCGCAGGATCTTATGTCTATGCTTGGCAAGAGGGGCTATATAACCTCCGTAGGGGATCATATCTATAAGCTGGCGAAGATTCATGAAGAGTTTGGCGTACAATTCGGCAAATATGAGCGCTTCAACCCGAATCACCTGGATGGAAAGGTGGTAATCCTTCCGCCCCATCTGAGCAGGACCAGGACTATTTCAAGGATAAAAAAGAAGAAGACGGCTATCCTGACAGGATGGGCGCTTGATAAAGGGGCAGAGGCAAGGTTTGGCGTTGATACAGCTATCCCCCTCTCCAATCATCCTGATTTTGAAGAACTTATGACATATGTAGCTGTGTCAAAACCGTCTATGATCTATACTGTTCATGGCTCCCCGGAATTTGCCATGTTACTAAAAAAAAGAGGGTTCAAGGCAAGACATCTCGATTTTTATCAGATGAATCTATGGGACGATCTTCATCTCCTTGAGTAGTTTTAATCGGGATCTTAAAAACTTTGCTTCAAATCTTTTTCTTGACAAAGCCCTTTTATATGATATAAAAATAATATTTTCTAATAATGAGGGAAACTAAAATGTCAAAAAAGAACTATCTATTTACATCGGAATCAGTCACGGAAGGACACCCGGACAAGATCGCCGACCAGATTTCAGACGCAATACTTGATGCTATCATTGGTCAGGATCCGCTATGCAGGGTGGCTTGCGAGACCCTTGTGACAACGGGGCTGGCATTCGTGGCAGGGGAAATAACTACATCATGCTATGTAGAGATCCCCGAGATAGTCAGGGAAACAATAAAGGGGATCGGTTATACCAGGGCAAAGTATGGATTCGATTATGAGACATGCTCTGTTATAACAGCAGTACACTCACAATCCCCGGATATAGCAATGGGTGTTGACACTGGAGGGGCCGGAGATCAGGGGATAATGTTCGGATATGCATCAAATGAGACAGACGAGCTGATGCCGATGCCGATACTGCTGGCTCATAAACTTACCAGAAGGCTTACCCAGGCCAGAAAAGAAGATATACTCCCCTACTTAAGACCTGACGGCAAATCACAGGTAACAATAGAATATGTGGATGGAAAACCGAAGAGGATAGATAATATTGTAATCTCAACCCAGCACAGCCCTGACGTGACACTCAAGGAGATAAGGGAGGATATTATCGAGAGGGTCATAAAGGCGGTAGTTCCTTTAGATCTTCTGGATGAAGAGAATATAAAATATCACATCAATCCGACAGGCCGTTTTGTTATTGGCGGCCCGCAGGGTGATACCGGCGTAACCGGTCGAAAGATCATAGTTGATACCTATGGCGGCGTGGGAAGCCATGGCGGAGGCGCCTTCTCCGGCAAGGACCCGACAAAGGTAGACAGGTCTGCATCCTATATGGCCAGGTATATAGCAAAAAACCTTGTTGCTGCCGGCATTGCCGACAAGTGTGAGGTTCAGCTTGCCTATGCCATCGGTGTACCGGAGCCTGTCTCAATCCTTGTTGATACCTTCGGAACAGGCAAGATACCTCAGGAAAAAATATATAAACTGGTGAGAAAATATTTCCCCATGAGCCCGAAAGGGATTATAGAGCACTTAAATCTGCGGAGACCTATCTACAAGAAGACCGCTGCCTATGGGCACTTTGGGAGGATGGAGCCGGAGTTTACATGGGAGAAGACCGATCTTGCAGCGGACATTAAGAAAGAAGCTGGAATTTAACTGAAAAAAGAGAAAATGGAGGTTCAATGGATTACGATATAAAGGATATAAAACTGGCTGACAAGGGTTTCCTCCGGATAGAGTGGGCGGAACAAGAGATGCCTGTTCTCCGGATGATAAAGAAGAGGTTTAAGAAGGAGAAGCCCTTATCAGGTATGAGACTTGCGGCATGCCTCCATGTAACCACTGAGACAGCAAACCTTATGGATACGTTAAAGGCCGGCGGCGCAGAGATAGTCCTTTGCGCCTCTAATCCGCTCTCCACGCAGGATGATGTTGCCGCTTCGCTAGTCGCCCATTATAACATCCCGGTATTCGCTGTAAAGGGAGAGGACAATAAGACATATTACGATCATATAAGCGCAGCCCTTAATACAAGGCCGATGATAACCATGGATGACGGCGCTGATCTGGTCTCGACTATCCATTCCGACAGAAAGGATCTCATAAAGGATGTCATTGGCGGAACCGAGGAGACAACCACAGGTGTGATCAGGCTGAAGAGTATGGGTGAAAAAGGGGTCCTGATGTTTCCTGTGATCTCGGTAAACGATGCAGAGACAAAACACTTCTTCGACAACAGATACGGCACAGGCCAGTCCACGATCGATGGTGTGCTCAGGGCCACAAACCGCCTCATCGCAGGGTCCGTATTCGTCGTTGCAGGATATGGCTGGTGCGGAAGAGGCATAGCAATGCGCGCAAAGGGGCTTGGCGCAGATGTAGTAGTTACAGAGATAAACCCCTTAAAGGCGATAGAGGCAGTTATGGACGGGTATCGTGTCCTGCCTATGCCTGAAGCCGCAAAGATCGGCGACTTCTTTGTTACTGTAACAGGGGATATAAAGGTGATCAGAAAGGAACACTTTGAGGTGATGAAGGACGGTGCGGTCGTATGCAACTCCGGTCACTTCAATGTAGAGATAGATATACCTGCCATTGAAAAGTTAAGCGTAAAAAAGAGGGCGATCAGGGAGTTTGTCGATGAATATACAATGCCGGACAAAAGAAGGATCAACCTCCTCGGTGAGGGAAGGCTTATCAATCTGGCCGCCGCAGAGGGGCATCCTGCATCTGTCATGGACATGAGCTTCGCAAACCAGGCGTTATCTGCTGAATATATGGTGAAAAAATGTGACGACCTTGCCAAAAAGGTATATCCTGTGCCAAAAGAGATAGATAGCGAGATAGCAAGACTGAAGCTGGAGTCGATGGGGATAAAGATAGATAAGCTCACCAAGGAGCAACAGAAGTATCTTGCCTCATGGGAGATGGGGACGTAGGATAATTAAGAATTCGCGCCATAATCTGACTTGTAACTTATTTATTAAATATGAATGATAACGCTTTGGGTGAGCCGCCCTGTCGGTCTCAAGCCAATGATTAGCCGATCTCATTCCAAAGGTGCGATTTTCTGGATCTCCTCTCGCGCCTGTGCCCTATCCCAGTCGGACAGAAGCTCCCCCTGATGAAGCGTTGCCCACTCGATCACGAGACCTGTTACGCGAGGCGGCAACCGCCCTGAAAACACGGCCAAACTGCGGATATCGATCAGTGCAAGGTCACCGCCGTATTCCGCATGGAAGTGTGGGGGATTGTGATCGTCGAAGAACATCTTGATGACGATGCCGAAGAAACGGCTGATCTCAGGCATGGGTAGGCTGATCGCGTAGCGCAGGGAAAATGTCTTCCGGCTTCTTGCCCGTCACCTTGAGGTAAAGCGCATCCGGGCACAGATCAATCAGGTCACCCCAGGCCAGTTCGCCGGATGAACCGATACGAACCTGATCGAAGGCGAGCGGGTCCTGCCATAGGGCGAACACACCTTTGCCGACGGCTTCAGAGAGGTCCACAGTTCCGGATACCCCGTCGTCAAATTCAAGCTCCAGCCGATATCCCGGCAACACCTTGACCTTGGAAATTCTTCTCATGGCTCAATTCCTCCATTTTTTTATATTATACCAGAAGTAAAGGTGCCCGGAAAATAGTTATTTCAGATAGATTTTTATGTGAGGCAACAGGGTCTATTTTAGGCTCAACGACCCAACTCAGCGGCGCCGTCTTTATGGCGTTCGATGTAGTGACTTGTCGGGACTTTGATTCTGGTTTTGGTTCTAATGCCTTTAATGTTTTTTGTTTTATGCCTTTTATTGAGTCCGCTGGATTGATTCGTTAGATCCTTTTGTCCAACTTTTTACGAGTCCATGCGGGATTACGTCTCATATCCAAAACAGCAATAATTTTTACAATATTTTCTTCTATTTCATAGTAAACTGCAAAAGGAAATCGTTTTGAGAGCGTTCGATGAAATCCAAATTGTTTATTATGAATTCCCGCAAAATATCTTAAGGACTCAATGTCAGAAATCAAACTATCAAAGAAATAATCTCCAACTCCTTTTTCTTTTCTATCATAAAAAAGTCGTCCTTCTTCTAAATCAAAAGCTGCTTCTTTTAAAAGAAATACTCTTCTTATTTCCATTTATGCGTGCCGGCTTTTATATCTTCTAAAGAAATAAACTCAGCTTCGCGATTATTAATTTTCTCTTTTCTCTCTTCAAGAATATCCTTATGCCATAATGGTGATTCTATTTCTTGGTCTTCATGACAGAGAATGTCCCATAATTCTTCCATTGATTGTAAACGTTCAATGGTAGACATTCTTTTTATTTCATCTGTAATCATAATTGTTCCTCCGTTTTTTTACCACTAACGCCCGAACTCAGCGGCGGCGTTTTCTCGTCGACCGCTAAGTAACTTATTAGAGTATTTTAAAGTCAATATCTGGCTTTTGTCAAACTGAAAGACCAGGTTATTCTTATAATATGGGGGTTGTCCCTAATTTTCTATAATTTTCTAAAGAGGGCCAATCGGCATGTGAAATCCTTTGGGATCTTGGCGTGTTATTACATCATCATGAGGCCTTGTGGCAACGTGCATGGGACCTTGCAATTACCTACCATCGCCCCAACATTTATGACACAGCCTGTCTCGCATTGGCCGAACTATCCAACTGTGAGCTCTGGACAGCAGACCATAGGTTGATCAGATCTCTTGGTGGCAGGGAGGCCAGGGTGAGGGGAACATTGATTTAAGAATAAACGGTAAAGAGGATCTTTTTATCGATATGGATACTTTTTTCTCTTGACGGTGTGCCTTTTATACTAAGTTGCACTCAAACATATACTTACAATCCATTCGAAGCCGGTCAGTCCCAACACCCTTTTCTGCTCCTGCTCCAATGTCGACAGAGCATCCACCAATGTATTCTCGACCGCTGCCAAACTGTCAAATCCCTTATTTTCAA
>CAZYNY010000003.1:0-58530 GCA_964648095.1 uncultured Nitrospirota bacterium
GCGGTGATAGATTTGTCGGGTTTGAGGTAGCTATTACTACATATCCGTTTTCCTTCTTGATGGGAAGGAGTAGAAACTTTTTCGCAAAGGCAATAGGGATGCTCGCTAGCAGTCCCTTGTCTATCCCATCAATATCTATATGGGCAATAAAGGGGATATCCAACTGAGTACACAGTGCACCGAGGAGATCGTCTTCTTTGATATATTTGAAACTGACCAGGAGGTCTCCGATCTTTCCACCCCTCTCCTTCTGTAACTTAAGTGCCTCCTCCCACATCTCCTCATTGAGATTATATTGTTCCATTAGTATCTGGCCAAGCGGTCTTATCATCTGGACTCACTTCCAGGTATATTTATCATCCCTTCGATTAACTTCTGTCGCCTTGCGCGGTCCTCAATCTTGTTCTCATCCATAAATTCCTTCATTTCCATGCCTTTTCTTTCTTTGAGTACTTTCAGATCCTCTGGTTCCTTAACAATATAGGGTGTCAGAAAGATGAGGAGATTGGTCTTCTCATTTCTTTTAGACTGAAACTTAAAGAGCCAACCAAGGAGCGGGATGTCTCCCAGTAGTGGTATCTTGCTTTCTGTCTTTTTGATATCATCCTTGATCAGGCCTCCAATAACCACCGGTTGTTGGTTGTCTACTATCACGGATGTGGAGGCCTCCCTCTTGTTTGTGCTTGGACCAAGATCGACAAGTACGGTCTCTGTTGTGTCTACTACCGATGATATCTCCTGTCTTATGTCGAGCCTTACCCTGTCCCCTTCCAAGATCTGGGGTGTGATCTCAAGTGTAATGCCTACATCCTTTCGTTCTATTGTCCTCACTGTCTGGGCGCCAGTTGCTACCGTGCTTCCTGTAGGGAAGGGAACATTCTGGCCTACTACAATCTTTGCCTTCTGGTTATCGGTTGTTAGGATCTGCGGTGTCGATAGGACATTTGCATCAGAGCTAGATCTGAGCGCCTTTATAAATGCCCTAATATTGGCTGTGCTTATGGGAAGGCCCGCACCTGTTAGGTCTGATGCCAGGGTCGTAAAGTCCTCAGGCGACCTATTGAAACCTCCAAGAACGCCAATGTCTGCATTTGCGCTACCTAGCAGGGCATTAAAATCGGTCCCTATCTCCCTTAATTTATCTACAGTGATCTCCATTATTACTGCCTCCACATATACCTGCCGCCTCTTCCTGTCGAGTTTCTTTATGACCTCCTTGAGCATCTCATAATCCTTGGGGGTTGCTGTTATCACAAGGGAGTTGGTGGGCTTGTCAGATATGATCTGGATGCTGGCTTCGAATTCGGCCTTTAGTGGAGGTCTGCCTGGCGCAGTGGGAGGTTTCTGAGCCAGGACCGTTAAGATCTTTGATATCTCATCTGCATTGGCATTCTCAAGATAGTAGATGTTTATACTCCTTTCCGGTGGTACATCAGCAGCAGGGAGTATCTGTATTATATCGCCTGAGGGGACAGCTGAGAATCCTTTGAGTTCAAGTACAGAGAGAAACAGGGTGTATGCCGCATCAATCGATATCCTTGTGGGGGAGTAGATAGTTATCTTCCCCTTTACCCTTTCATCTATAACAAAATTCTTTCCTGTCAGTTCACTTATAAATTTTACAAAGACCGGCAGATCTACGGCGTTAAAGTCGAGCGCTATCATCCTTTCCGCCTTTTTCTGCAAGGGGGGCTCAGACTTTAAGACCTCAGCGCCAGGACTGGAAAGAGGGATGAGCAGAATACAGAAGAGAGAAGTCAGAATACAGTAGCCAGTAGCCAGTAGCCAGTAGCCAGAATGAAGAGAATTTATTCTGGATTCTATATTCTGACTCCTGACTCCTGTATTCTGTATTCTGTATTCTGTATTCTGACTCCTGAAGACAAGAGGAGACCTATTGGATCTCATAGTCAAATGTCTCCTTCTTATTGTTTCTGATCAGGTCAAGGGTAATGCTGCTTTCGTCCTTTAATTGCTGAAAGACCTTAAAGAAACTATCGGGTTCTTTTAGTTCCATCCCATTTATACGCTGCAATACATCCCCGTTTTTAATCCCTATCTTTGTATAAAAACTGTCCGGAGTAATAGAGACTACCCTGAAACCATCTGCCTTCCCCTGTGTAAAGTTTGGCACGAGCCTGGCCTGGGTAAGGAACTTGGGGATATTCTCAAGAACTCCGGTTATCTCTCTTTTATCAAGTATCATCTTTCCGGAATCGGCACTGCTTGTTGATCCCTTTCCTTCAGACCCCATTGCAGGTCTTTCATTCTCATTGATTGAAGCAGTAGAATCGTATATGTCCAGTCTTTTTTGTGCCGAATTATTCGCTACGACTATAAAATTCCTTTCTATCTTCACAACCCTCACATCTTTAACTACTGCATCGTTGAGCCTGAAGAGCTGCTGCTCCTTTTTTTCCTGCTCTTCTATAATTGCATAGGGCGTTATCCCATCACCAATTATCGTACCCTGGAGCCTTATCTTGAGATCGCCTATCTCCCTGGGGATGTTGTCAGTCTGCTTTATCCCTTCAGGATCCGGGCTTCCCTTTGCCCTGGAATTAAAGATATTCCTCTCAATTATAGTGGAGTAATAATTCTTTTCTAATGGTCTTATTTTGCCGGCATTCCGTTCCCGGTTATTTGTGATCTGATTATATGAAGGTTCCAGCCTGGCTCCAATAAAGGTATTTACCATATCGGCAGCAAGATATGAGATTATTGCAATTACAACAAGGTTTATTAATAGGTGGTATCCCTTTGACATACTCGTTTTTTAAATCCTCCCTTCTTTTGACCCCCGCCGGAGTCGAAGTACTGAACCTTAACGAATATATTATAAACTGATCCGGTGTCTTATTCCACCGTCACGCTCTTTGCCAGGTTCCTCGGTTGATCAACGTCCGTACCCCTTAAGACCGCTATATGATATGCAAGCATCTGTAAGGGTATGGTTTGGAGTATAGGTGTGAGGATCTGATCTGTTTTTGGTATAAAAATCAGATCATCTGCCTTGGATGAGACCTCATGATCGCCATTATTTACAATGGCGATTATCATCCCTTCCCTTGCCTTTACCTCCATCACATTATTCATTACCTTTTCGTAAACCTTATCCATGGGGGCCAGAACCACAACAGGCATATTCTCATCAATCAGGGCTATGGGCCCATGCTTCATCTCCCCTGCCGGATAGCCCTCTGCATGGATATAAGAAATTTCTTTGAGTTTCAGCGCACCCTCAAGGGCCACAGGGTAGTTTATCCCCCTTCCAAGGTATATGAAATCCCTGTATCTGAAATATTTCCTTGCCACCTTCAGTATTTCGCTGTCTGATCTTAATATTTCTTCTATGAGGGCCGGTATCCTGACGAAATCCGATACAAGCTCCATGCTCCTTGCCTCCGATAAAGTCCCCTTGGCCTGCCCGATATAGAGGGTGAGGAGGAAGAGGGCTGCCAATTGCGATGTAAATGCCTTTGTTGACGCTACCCCAATCTCAGGACCTGCATGTGTATACAGGATACCATCCGATTCCCTTGCGCTGCTGCTGCCTACTACATTGCAGATAGAGATGACCTTTGCGCCTCTTGACCTTGCCTCCCTGATGGCGGCTAGGGTGTCTGCCGTCTCGCCGGACTGAGATATGGCTATCAGGAGGTCATCTTTGCCTATAAGGGGATCCCTGTATCTGAATTCTGACCCAAGATCGACCTCCACCGGTATCCTGGCAATATCCTCAATCATATATTTGCCTATGAGGGCGGCATGCCATGATGTGCCGCAGGCAACGATATATATCTTGTCCAGTCCTTTTATCCCGGAGTCTGACAGCTCTATATCGTCAAGGGATACCATACCAGAATCAAGGGAGATCCTCCCCATCATGGTATTCATTATGGCCATAGGCTGTTCATGGATCTCCTTATGCATGAAATGCTTATAGCCGCCCTTCTCTGCCATCACAGGGTTCCAGGAAATATCAACGGGCTCCTTTTTCTTTGGGGTTCCTGTAAGGTCTTTTATCTCTATTCCCTGGTTGGTAATTATGGCCATCTCCATATCGTCCATAAAGATTACCTTCCTTGTATATTCCAGCATGGCGGGGATATCAGAGGCAACAAATGACTCCCCATCCCCCAGACCAAGGGCAATGGGGCACCCATTTTTTGCGGCTATCAGCTTATCGGGTTCGTCCTCATGCATAATGCATAGGGCATAAGCGCCCCTTACCTGCGATAGCGCCTTCTGTACGGCAGGCTCAAACCGATTACCCCCCCTTATACATTCTTCAATTAGATGCGCTATGACCTCTGTATCGGTCTCAGATTTAAATTCATGCCCTTTGGCAATAAGTCTGTTCTTCAGATCAAGATAATTTTCTATGATTCCGTTATGTACAAGGACGATCTTCCCTGCCCGGTGTGGATGGGCATTCTCTTCGGAAGGTTTTCCATGGGTGGCCCACCTTGTGTGACCGATGCCTATGTTCCCGCTGTCTTCATCAGACGCCGATGCCTCAAGGTTTATAAGCTTTCCTACAGACCTTTTTATCCTTAATGACCCGTCCCTTGTAAAGGCTACCCCGGCAGAGTCGTATCCCCTGTATTCGAGCTTCTTAAGACCATTAATTAATACTGGAAGCGCCTTCCGCTTTCCGATATAACCTATTATTCCGCACATCTTTTTTTCTTAACCCATCCTTTCTTATTTACCTGCCTTGCACGGCTTAATGCAAGAGAGCCTGGCGGGACATCCTCTGTTATAGTAGACCCTGCCCCTATAAATGACCCCTTCCCGATCTTCACCGGGGCTATAAATTGGGTATCAGATCCGACAAAGACCCCGTCTCCAATGGTTGTCTCATACTTTTTTGTGCCGTCATAGTTGCACGTGATGGTCCCTGCCCCTATATTTACCTCATTGCCTATCTTCGCATCACCAAGATACGAGAGGTGGTTGGCCTTTGATCCGGTTCCAATCCTGCTATTCTTCACCTCGACAAAGTTTCCTATCTTGGCGCCCTTCTTAATTAATGAACCGGGCCTTATATGCGCGAATGGGCCGATGACAGCCCCTGATTCGATCCTTGAGCCTGTTATAACGGATGCGTCCTTTATCTCGACACCATTAGCGATCACAGTATCCCTTATCCTGACATGAGGGCCTATAATGCAATCCTCACCGATCGAAGACCTCCCTTCAATTCGGGAGTAGGGATATATGATTGAGTCGATCCCGATCTTTACCTCATGGTCTATGCTTGTATTTGCCGGATCAATAAGCGTAACTCCATTTTGCATATGCAGATCTGCGATCCTCCTCCTCATGATCGACTCTGATCTTGCCAGATCAGCCCTCGTATTGATCCCTATCACCTCTTCAGGGTCAGAGACCGACACGGCATTGATCTCCTCCCCCTTTCTTGAGATCACGCCTATTACATCGGTCAGATAATACTCCCCCTGTCTGTTGTCTGAACCAATCCTGCCTAATGCCCAGAAGAGGATATCCTTCCTGAAGAGATAGATCCCTGCATTTATCTCCCTTATACCCTTTTCCTGATCTGACGCTTCTGTCTCCTCGATTATCTTGATGAGTCTATTGTTCTTGTCTCTTGATATCCTTCCGTATCCGGCCGGGTTTTCCATGATGGCCGTTACAAGGGTAACAGGAGAGCCCTTTTGTCTGTGAGCCCTTATAACATCCCTGATAGTCATAACCCCTATAAGGGGAAGATCGCCATTTAAGATCAGTATGTCTCCGTCAAAGTCGGCCAGGGCATCCTTTGTCCTCTTAACTGCATCTCCGGTCCCGAGGAGCTGATCCTGTAAGACTATCTTGATCTTAGACTTATCTTCAAGCGATCCCTTTACGCTGTCGGCCTGATGTCCAACTACAACAACGATGGCCGCGGATAACCTCATCGCAACCTCAAGGGGATAGAATAGTATCGGCCTCCCTGCGATATGATGTAATACCTTGGCCTTTTTCGACCTCATCCTCTTCCCTCTTCCCGCAGCGAGGATGACGGTAGCGATCCCCTTCAACTCACCTTCTCCTTTATCTCTTTTATCTCTCCTGTCTCCGTTATATTATCAGTTTCATGTAAATTTGGTGTATAGAAACCCCCTGATATTATCATCTTCATCCCATCCTCTACAGACATGGTAAGTGGTATGATGTCGCTTTCAGGGACAAAGAGGAAATATCCTGAGGTTGGATTCGGTGTAGTAGGGACATAGACATTCATAACCCGTTCATTAGTAAGCCTCTGGACCTCACCCTTTGTTACGCCGGTAATGAATGCTATTGAATATTGTCCCTTTCTTGGAAATTCAATAAGCACCACCTTCTTAAAATCACCCTTGCTGTGCATAGAAAGCGCATCAACCATGGCCTTTATGGAGGTATATATACTGTTTACAACAGGAACCTTCCTTAGTAGATCTTCCCAGGTCTTGATCAGCTGCCTTCCTATCAGATTTGTAGCAAAGATACCGGTAAGAAGGATAATGATAAAAAGTGAGATTATGCCGAGACCAGGGACATAATATAATTGAAAATACTTCTGGAGAAGATCACCGAGAAAACCCTCTAATGTGCGAAAAAGGGTTGTTAATATTAGATATGTGGCCCATATAGGGGTAATAACAAGGAGTCCTGTTATGAACCACTTCTTAAGAAGATTCCTCACCTGTTTAGACATGCCGGCCGGACCTATATTCTCAATGGGTTATCTTTTTAAAGGGGCTTGCGTCGCCCCCTCCGATGGCGAAAGCCGCATCGGAGCCTCCCCCTCATGCTCGCCTTGCTCGCTTTTGGTATGATACAAACTTTACTTAAGACATGCAAGCATTATCCCGTGAGCGGGCAGGAGATTCCTTTCCGATACCCCGCTTGTGGCTTTTAAATATGTTTGTGATATAATAGCGAAAATTAAAGAATAATTAGGTTAAACAAGATGGAAAAAAAGAAGAGTAAAGGATCAAGATCAACAAGCCCAAAAGGCAGGGAAAAAAGATCTCCCAAAAAGAAGAGAGAGGAAAAGGGTGTCGTTAAAGTTGAACCAGAAAAGCCAGATATTAAGGAAGAGATAAAGATTGAAAAAAATATTGGAGAATCAACAGAAAAAAGAGATCAAAGAGGGCCGGCTATTAACACAGATAATCTCAGCCCAGAGAAAAAAAAGGAAGAAGACAGACATGTTGAGGTTGGTGGAGGAGATAGTATCAGGGTGGAGGAGGCCAGGCCTGAAGATAAACAGGAAGAGCTCCTCTCTTTTTTCCTTGGAGACGAAGAGTATGCTATCGATATAATTACCATAAAAGAGATAATCGGAATGATGGATATTACGTTTGTCCCACGGGCAGATGACTGTATCAGGGGGATAATATCCTTAAGGGGGGCCATCATTCCCATATTCGACATCAGAAATAGGCTTGGGCTAAGAGAGCCGGGGGATTCAAACAAGGGGAGGATAATTGTTATTTCGATTGATCGTGAATTAATAGGAATTACTGTAAATGGTGTAGCTGAGGTGGTGAAGATAAGAGGGCTTGATATTGAACCTACCCCGTTTACAATAAGCGGGATTGACGCAGAGTATATCAGGGGGATCGTAAGGTATAAGGGAAGGATAGTAATACTCCTGGATATTGTTAGGCTTCTTAAGTTGCAAGAGGGTAAAAACTTAAGATAATATATCGCTTAGTTAAAAAGCTTGTTCAGAGGAGGAGAAATGTTTGAACAAAGAGGTGAGGGTGTAAGATTTGGACTTAAATTAAAATTTATCATCCTTATCAGTTTACTATCCATTACCATGGGGTTTATACTCGGCTGGTTCTCGTGGAATAGCACAAGTGATGCACTGGAAGATGCCTTAAAAAAAAGGGGCACATCCCTTGCTAAAGGCCTTGCTTACAATAGTATATACGGGGTTTTAATCGGCGACACATCGGCCCTGGAGAGGCTTGCAAAAGGAGTTAAGGAGGAACCTGATGTGGACTATCTTATTATAATTGACAAGGAAGGGAAGGTTTTGGCCCACAGCAATCAGTCGGAGGTAGGGAAAAGTTATAGCGACAAGCTCACAAAGAAGGCCCTTGAAGTAACTGAATCGGGTAATGAGATTACAAGGCTTGTAAAAGAGGGATTATATGATATAGCCGTACCCATAGGATCATCTGATGCAGGAACAACAGGGAGGATAGGCGCTGTAAGAATAGGTCTTTCAACTGAAGGGATGAAGCAGAAGCTTGATTCGATAAGAAATGTCATATTCATCCTGACTGCCATAACTATAGGCATAGGCATCATTGTTTCCTTCTTCTTTATTAAAGTGATTATTAACCCGATAGAAAAGATGGTAGGGGTTGCCGTTGGGATTGCTGACGGCGATTTTATGCAGAATGTCAAGATTGCATCCCAGGATGAGATAGGAATGCTTGGCGGGGCCTTTACGAGGATGTCTGCCAATCTGAGGGGCATGATCATGAAGATCAGGGAGGCATCTATAAGTGTGACTTCTGCCTCAGATCAGATCTCAAAATTAGGCGACAAGGTAGCAGTCGGCGCAGAAAATCAAGCCGGTTCAGCAGAGAAGTCCTCTGCATCCGTTGAGGAGATGAAGGGCGCCATCAGGGATGTGGCGGAGAATGCAGATGCCCTGTTCTCCTCGGCTGAGGCAACAACTTCATCTATACTTGAGATGGATGCTTCAATAAGAGAGGTAGCAAACAGTTCCGTTGGTCTTGCATCGTCAGTGGATGATACATCTTCCTCTATTATGGAGATGTCTGCGTCCATAAAGCAGGTCGCGGAGAACGTGGATGTCCTTTCTGCTGCATCAGAAGAGACCGCTTCTGCTGCCAATGAGATAAATGCCTCTGTAAGAGAGGTAGAGTCGAATGCCAGAGAGTCGGCCAGGCTTTCAGAGAAGGTTTCGTCCGATGCCCAGGAGCTGGGGGTCAAGTCTATCGAGAAGACCATTGCGGGTATGAAGAAGATTAAGGATACAGTCGAGAAATCTGCCGCCGTAATAAACAGATTAGGAGAGAGGTCTGAGCATGCAGGCAAGATACTCACCGTTATAGATGAGGTAACGAAACAGACCAATCTTCTGGCCCTCAACGCCGCAATACTGGCTGCCCAGGCAGGTGAACATGGCAAAGGTTTTGCTGTTGTAGCAGATGAGATCAAGAACCTGGCAGAAAGGACAGCCTCTTCCACAAAGGAGATCGCAGAATTGATTGAGAATGTTCAGTTAGAGGCCAAGGATGCTGTAGGTTCAATAAAAGATGGAGCCAGGTCAGTAGAGGAAGGGGTAAGGCTTTCCCTGGAGGCAGGGGAGGCGCTGAAAGAGATCCTAATGAGTTCCAGGAGATCTTCCGAAATGGGAAGGGAGATTGAGATGGCTACCGTCGAGCAGGCTAAGGGGATAAAGCAGGTTACAGATTCGATACAAAAGATATCGGGCATGGTTAAACAGATATCACTCGCAACTACTGAGCAGATAAAGGGTTCCCGTCAGATCATGCAGGCTACGGAGAGGATGAGGGATATTACCCGGGATGTGAAGAATTCAACAGAAGAGCAGGCAAAGGGGAGCAAGCAGATAACAAAGGCGGTGGAAAATGTTACGGAAAGGGCCCAGCAGATAGTGAAGGCCATCAATGCGCAAAAGAAGGGGAGCGAGGTTGTAGTAAGGTTTATTGATGAGATGAGAGGCATATCTAAAGAGAGCGTCATATTGGTCTCGGAGATGAACCTTGCCGTAGATACCCTGACAAAGCAGGCTATCCTCTTAAAGGATGAGATGGGGAAGTTTAAGGTCTAAAAAAAGGATGATGCAGGGTACAGAGAAAAAAGAGAAGCAATATAAAAGGCAGTTAGTAAATTTCAGGATTAATAATAAGGATTATGCGCTTGATATTATTAAAATAATAGAGATCATATCCTTCAAAGATGTGACGCCAATCCCAAAATTGCCCTCTTTTATTGAGGGGGTAGTTGAGCTGAGGGGGCTGGTTATTCCGGTAATAGATCTTAAAAAGAGGCTTGGACTTACATTGGCAGCAGGCGGAAGGCCCAATCATATCCTTATCGTAAAGATCCATGGTACGAAGATCGGCATTATTGTTGATGAGGTCAGGGAGGTTATCGGGGTAGAGGAGGGGTCTATCCAATCCCCGCCTGAAATACTTAAAGATGAAGTATCTGAATATCTGATGGGGATATGCAAATTCAGGGAGAAATTGGTTCTTATTCTGGATATAGAAAACCTTTTTACCCATGACGAAAAAAATGTTCTGGGTGAAATAAAAAAAGGTTAAGGTTAAGGTCGAGGCTAAGGTTGAGATTTCCTAAACCTTGACCTCAGCCTCAACCTTCTTAAATTAGGAGGGATAGATGATTCTTGCCTGCCCGGGATGTAAAAATAACTTTAGTATCGACGAGATAGGTCCGAATGACACAATAGAAAAGGTTTGTGGGCATTGCCATGCCTCGTTAAGGATTAAAACCAGGATAGAGGTGGACCTGATAGCGAAGGAAGAAGTCCGGCCTGTGCCTCCTTCAGTCGAGACTGAAGATGCCCTCCTTCCGGATGAAAAAAAGGTGCTGGTTGCTGTAGAAGGTTCTGCTACAAGAGAGATCATTAAGGATGTGCTTGATGATTCCGGCGTTGAGATAATCGAATCCTCTACAGGAAGGGAGGCCCTTTTTATGTTGAAGAAGTTCATGCCTGCCGTAGCAATTATCGATGTCGGACTTCCACAGATCTTCGGTTTCGAGGTTTGCGAGATAATCAAGAAGAGTCCTGTGTTAAACAGCACATCTGTCATCCTTGTGGCATCTATATATGACAATGCGAGGTACAAAAGGGCGCCTGAATCCCTCTATGGCGCCGATGATTATATTGAAAGACACCATATAAAGGATGATCTTTTTTTTAAAATAAAAAGACTTATTGGGATAAAGAAACGCGGCGAATCTGCAGTTACTGAGGAGAAGAGGGAGGCCGTAGAGGAGGCAGCAGTCCCATTAAAAATAACCGAGGTCAGCGTCGGCGAAAAGGCGCTGGAACCCGCCGGCAGGATCGAAAAGGCCCCGCTTGAGACCAGGTCAGTTGAGACTTCGATACCTCAGACAAATATACAATCTGTGATCAGGGAACAGCCGTTACTTCCTGGTGATCCGGACGAACATGAGGGCGCAAAGCGCCTTGCCAGGATCATCCTCTCTGATATAGCCCTCTATAATCAAAAAGTTGTAGATGAGGGGATACGGAACGATACATTTCATCAGGTCTTAAAGGATGACCTGGATGAGGGGAAGAGGTTGTTCGAAAAGAGGGTATCAAAGGAGATAAGGGATGCCAGGGATTATTATGGGGAGGCGATCGAAGAGTTTATAAGAAAGAGAAAGAAGCTTAGCAATTAATAACTTAGAAATATAAACGATACATCTATGGCGATGAAATACAACAAAGAAGAGATTGTGGCCGGTCTCAAGAGCGATAGCATAGAGATCAAGCTTGGCGCCCTTGCGTTCATAAGAGGGACAAAAGAGAAGGGTCTTGCCCCACACATAATTGAACTTCTTAGTGACAAGGAGTGGAGGGTGAGAGAATCGGCGGTGCTGACCATCCTGGATATAGGGGCAGACGAGGCCCTGATTGATGGTCTTGTCTCTCTGCTTGGGTGCGAGGATAATGCCGGAAACAGGAACTCAGCAATGGAGGTCCTTGTCGGCATAGGTAAGGATGCCGTTCTTCCCCTTATGTCGCGGATCCGGGATGCCGGCAATGATGTCAGGAAATTCATAATAGATGTACTTGGTGATATAGGTGATAAAAGAAGCATAAAGATTGTAATAGCTGCCATTAAAAATGATAATGAGAATATAAAGATGTCCGCTATTGAGGCCCTGGGGAAGTTAAAGGACAAGAAAGGGACTGAGCCTCTCATTGAACTATTAAGATCTGATAATCAACTTATAGTATTCGCGGCAATAAAATCCCTTGAGCAGATAGGCGATTCCCGTGCCGTGGAGCCGATTATCAGTCTCCTGGGGAGGAGCTTTCTTGAAAGGGCTGCACTTGAGGCATTGGGAAAACTAGGGGATATACGCGCCTTGAATCCTACTGTGTCCGCCCTTCATACCGGATCAAAGAAGCTGAAGGATTCGGCAATCAAGACACTCGTTGAACTCCACAACAGGGCTTCTCACACCGGCGGGACCAGGATCACACATCGTGTAAATGAGATCTATAATAAGGAGATATACTTGTATCTCCTCTCAGCCCTTGGAGATGCTGATGAGGGCGTAAGGCTCGCTGCTATAAAGGTCTTTGGTTGGATAGGTGAATATAAGGCGGCAAAGGAACTTGTCAGGTTTCTTGATACCGACCTGAAGGATGAGGCAATAAATACCCTCACGGTAATCGGCAGAAAAGCTGTCAGGCCTCTGCTTGAAGAGTTGCCCGGTTCAAATGCCAATATAAGGGAAGGGATTGCAAGGGTATTCGGTGAGATCGGGGACAGAAACTCCGTCCCTGCCCTGATAAATATGATACAGGATGAGAATGGTCATGTCAGGCAGCAGGCATCAGTATCCATTGGAAAGATAAAAGATAGATCCTGCTCAAGGCCCCTATTGGCCCTTCTTGGCGACCAATACCCTAATGTCCGGGATGCGGCAGTGGATGCAATATCAAAGATAAACGACAGGTCTGTAATCCCGCTGTTAATAGAACTTCTCGGGTCAACAGAATCGACAGTCAGATGTAATGCAATAAAGTTGCTTGGAAGGCTTGGTGCATCGGAGGCCATGGATAAACTCTCCTTTGCCTTAAAGGATGAGGATCAGAACATAAGGAAGACAGCAATCGAAGCTATAGGGCACTTGCAGGGGCCTGGCGTACAGAATGCACTTCTTTTGGCTATAAAAGATGAAACACCGGCTGTCAGGCTCCAGGCCATAGGGATAATTATCAAGAGGAGAGATTTGGATCTGATTGACCAGATTATACCATTAATATCTGATGGAGATATCTGGGTCAGGGCGACAATAGCGAGAGGGTTAGGAGAAAGACTTGGCCGGGAGGCCGGGAGCCTGCTCCTTAACCTCATGCATGACAAGGTCGGCGTTGTTCAGATAGCAGCACTTGAGACAATTGCCGGGATTAAGGACAGGGAGGTCATTTCTGAGGTAAAAGTGATGCTTGAGAGCAGTGATCCCGATGTGGTAAAGGTAACAATTGCGACACTGGGTGAACTTGGCAACGCAGAGGTAGGTACCACTATTATCCCATATCTCGATAACCCGGACTGGAGATTAAGGGTGGTTTCGGCCAAGACCCTTGGAAAGATAAGATATGGTCCTGCCATAGAAAGGCTAAAGACGATGGCGAAGGAGGATACAGATAACCTTGTTCGCCAATCAGCCCAATTTGCCGTGGAACAGATAACCCGCTGAAAGGATGTTGATGAATGAGGAGGCGCAAGACCTGGATCTCCCGGAAGACGTATTCCGCCTAATAAGGGACCTTTTTTGCCGGCATTCCGGTATCTACCTGGATGATGAGCAGCGGGACTTTGTAAGGAGCAGGCTCAAGAGTTCTGTATTAAGGCGCCAGTTTGATAATTTCCGGGACTACTATTTTTTCCTAAAGTATGACAGAAAGAAGGATGAGGAGCTTGTAAACCTGATTGATGTATTAACTGTCCATGAAACATACTTTTTTCGTGAGGAGGAAAAATTAAAGACCTTCTCAGAGGATCTGTTGCCGGAAATAGCAAAAAAAAATCATAATATTAAAACCCTGCGGATCTGGAGCGCCGGGTGTTCTACAGGGGAGGAACCCTATACAATATCAATGCTTTTAATGGATGATCCGAGGTTTAAGGATTGGAGCATAGAGATAGTTGCCACAGATATAAGCCAGAGGGTGCTGCAGTCAGCCCGCCGGGGTGTATATAAAAATACATCATTTAGAACGTCTGTTCCTAAATATCTAAAGTGTTTTGATAAGTATTTCCATAAAGAGTCTGATGGATATCGGATTGATGACAGCGTAAAGAAGATCGTCTCATTCTTCAGTCTGAATCTGCTGGACAAAAACAGACTTTCATTTATAGGCCCTATGGACATAATCTTTTGCAGGAATGTAATAATCTATTTTGATATTAATGCAAAGAAGTATATAGCTGAGGCGTTCTACAAAAAACTCAGGGATTCCGGATTCCTTGTCCTGGGGCATTCAGAGTCGCTGGTTAGCATATCAACATCCTTTATGTTGCGGTTATTTGAGCATGATCTTGTTTATCAAAAGCCGGCGACTGACAAGGTTTCTATCATATTTCCGGAGGCTGTGAGCGGGGAGGCATCTTGAAGGAAAAGATCAGGGCTGTTGTTGTTGACGATTCTGCCTTTTACAGACAGGCGATAGTAGACATCTTAAGTCAGACTGCGGAGATTGAGGTAGTTAGGACTGCCCGTAATGGACTGGATGCTATAAGGGCAGTTTCAGACAGCTTACCGGATGTTATAACCCTCGACCTTGAGATGCCGGAGATGGATGGGTTTACATTCTTAAGGTGGCTGATGAATAACAGGCCAACCCCTGTCGTGATAATAAGCTCAAGGTCTGATGCCGGTATAGTCTTTAGGGCCCTTGAACTCGGTGCAGTAGACTTTTTTGAAAAACCGGCAAGAGGGCCGCTATCGGGCGATGTAAAGGTAGTTTACGATCTTATCTTGAAGGTGAAGACGGCGGCCTCGATCCCCAAAGGCAAATTACTTGTTCACCAGGACAGATCCGCTGCCCATTACGAAAAGCCCATCACCTTCTATACTGAAAAGAGGATCGTGAAAATTGTGGCAGTGGGCGCATCTACAGGCGGCCCATCTGCAATTCGGGAGATAATCAGGGGGTTACCAAGGGATCTGCCTGCGGCTATCGTCATCTCACAGCATATGCCGCCCGTATTTACCGGATATTTTGCGGAAAGACTAAACAGGCTTGGCATTCTTCCGGTAAAAGAGGTTTCCAACGGGGAGAAGATAGAAGGAGGCGTTGTATATATATCACCAGGCGGGATGCACTTCTTGTTAAAGAGGGACGAGAAGGAGAACAAGGTTATTACGGCTTCCTTCGTTAGTGTGAGGGCAGAGGACAAATATTCTCCCTCGGTGGACATACTTATGTCTTCCGCTGCTGAAGTATCCGGGCCCGGCACGATAGGAGTACTGCTTACCGGTATGGGGAATGACGGGAAGAGGGGAATCAGGAAGATAAAAGAGTCAGGAGGGAGGACCATTGCAGAATCAGAGTCTACAGCAATAGTCTTCGGCATGCCAAAAGAGGCAATATTGGACGGTTCTATTGACAAGATCCTCCCGATAAGCGAGATAGCCGGAGAGATTGTTGAGAGATGCAGTATGCCTTGAAACCGATTTATAAATTATGTTATCATGCTTGCGTTTAATGCGGGGGCAAAAAAATGGACAAAAATGAAAGTGATATAACACGTAAGGCCGAAGAATTCCTAAAGGTCTTCAGGAAAGGGGAGGAGTTTACACAGGAACTGTTAAAGGAGAATGAGAGGCTTAGATACAGGACAGTCCAGTTTGAAGATCAGGTTAAGGCCTTACAGAGGAGATCGGAGGGCCCGGAGATAGAGAACCTAAAGGATACAATTGCCCATCTTGAGGAGGAGAAGACCGCCCTGATAAACAGATATAAGGCAGTAGAGGACGAAAATAAGGATTTTGCAGCCAGGTATCTTGAGGTTGAGGATGAGAACAATAACCTCGCAAACCTCTATGTTGCCAGTTATCAGCTCCACTCCACCCTTGATTTTACAGAGGTCTTAACGATAGTGGTGGAGATCATCATAAACCTTATCGGGACTGACGAGTTTGGTATTCTGCTGATAGATGAAATGACTAACGAGCTTTCTTTTGTTGCATCAGAGGGGATAGATAGTATAAAGAACAAAAAGATAAAGATAGGTGATGGGATAATCGGGAATGTCGTAAAGACAGGTGAAAACTATTTCGAGGAAGGTCTTGAGAGCTTTCATCCGGCATCAGACCTGCACCCCATCGTTTGTATCCCCCTTAAGATAAAAGACTATATAATAGGGGTAATTGCTATATTCTCCCTGATGGAACAGAAGAACAAGAAACTAACAAAGGTAGACTATGAGCTCCTTTCAATGCTTGCAGGACATGCGGCAACGGCCATATTCAGTTCAAAGCTCTATTCTCAGTCAGAAAGAAAGTTGTCAACTATTCAGGGGTTTATCGATCTGTTAAGCAATAAAAATAAATAACGGAGATGGAGGGTTGATGGCGGCCTACAATTTGCTTATTGTTGAAGACTCCCCGACAATGCGACAGTTGATCTCCTTCAGTCTTAAAAGGCTCAAGAATGTGAAGATTGTCGAGGCAACCAATGGAGTGGATGCCTTAAAAAAGTTGTCGGAAGAAAAATTCAGCCTGATAATTGCAGATATAAATATGCCGTTAATGGATGGTCTTAAACTGCTGAGTATAATCCGTAGTGACCCCATATATAATAATATCCCTGTAATAATAGTAACAACAGAGGGCGCTGAGGCAGACAGGGAAAAGGGTATCAAACTTGGAGCCAATGCCTATCTCTCTAAGCCTATACAGACTACCGAACTGTTAAAGGTAGTCACCGGGCTTCTCAAGATAGAGAGCTAATATCTGGAGCGTTGGATGAGATTTGGGATCCTGGTCTTTCCTGGTTCTAATTGTGATCACGACTGTCAATATGTCATAAAAGAGATATTCCGTCAGGAGGCAAGCCTTATCTGGCACAGGGATGCCTCGCTTGCAGGATTCGATGCGATAATAATTCCGGGCGGGTTCTCATACGGAGACTACCTGAGGACAGGGGCAATAGCCAGGTTTTCACCTGTAATGAGCGAGGTGAAAAGGTTTTCCTTAGATGGAGGGATCGTACTCGGAATATGTAATGGTTTTCAAATACTCCTTGAGGCCGGACTTCTTCCCGGCGCCATGTTAAGAAACAGGTCGCTTAAGTTTATCTGCAGAGATGTTTATGTAAGGGTGGAGGATAATAAAACCCCTTTTACAAGACTTTTGAGAAAAGGGGATGTTCTGAAGATGCCGATTGCCCATGCGGAGGGCAACTATTATGCAGACCCGGATACGCTTTTGAGACTGAAAGAGAGAGGGCAGATTATATTCAGATATGCGGACGAATCCGGAGGGATACTTGACTCTGCTAACCCGAACGGGGCGATGGATAATATTGCAGGCATCTGCAGCGAGGAAAGGAATATCCTTGGTATGATGCCTCATCCTGAGAGATGCGCGGATGCGGCATTGGGAAATGAGGACGGGAAAAGGATCTTCAGGTCTATTATTGAGACTATCATGGAGAGCAGGGCAGTCATTTAAACAGGCTAAGGTTTAGGTTTAGGAAGTTCTTAACCTCAGCCTTAGCCTTGCCTTCTTCGGGCCTTAACCTAAACCTTGAGTTGTTTATGACAGGCAAAGACGTAATAGAAGCACACGGTCTGACTGAAGAGGAATATACCTCTATTGTAAAGCTCCTTGGCAGAGAGCCGAATAAAACCGAGCTCGGCATCTTCTCGGTGATGTGGAGCGAGCATTGCAGCTACAAGAGTTCCGCCGTTCATCTTAAGAAATTTCCAACATCTGCCCCACATGTATTACAGGGACCCGGGGAGAATGCCGGTGTGATCGATATAGGAGACGGCCTGGCCGCCGTATTTAAGATGGAGAGCCACAATCATCCCTCATTTATTGAGCCCTATCAGGGCGCTGCAACAGGAGCGGGAGGGATACTAAGGGATATATTTACCATGGGCGCCCGGCCTGTTGCGCTCCTCAATTCCCTCAGGTTTGGTCCTCTGGATAAAACCTCTAATAAACATATATTCAGCGGGGTAGTTTCAGGTATTGCAGGATACGGGAATTGTATTGGTGTACCTACTGTCGGCGGAGAAATCTATTATAATGATATTTACAACTATAATCCGTTGGTAAATGTCCTCTGTCTCGGAATTGCCAAAAAGGACCGTATATTTAAGGGGAATGCCTCAGGGATAGGGAATCCCGTGATCTACCTGGGCTCTAAGACAGGGAGAGACGGGATACATGGCGCCACTATGGCCTCCGAGGAGTTCGGGGATGGCCTCAAGGAAAAGAGGCCGACAGTACAGGTAGGCGACCCATTTACGGGTAAGCTTCTGATGGAGACCTGCCTTGAATTGATGGAAAAAGATCTGATCCTGGGGATACAGGATATGGGTGCGGCAGGGCTCACATGTTCATCCTGCGAGATGGCAAGCAGGGGCGGGACAGGGATTGAAATCGAGATCTCCAGCGTCCCCCTCAGGGAAAAGGGGATGACACCATATGAGATAATGCTGTCTGAATCTCAGGAGCGGATGCTGCTTGTGGCAGACAAGGGAAAAGAGGATGCAGTTATTTCTTTATGCAGGAGGTGGGGGATTGATGCGTCTGTAGTCGGTATGGTTACAGGGGATGGGATGATGAGGGTGAAGGAGAAGGGTAAGACTGTTGCGGAGATCCCCTCCAGGGCGCTGACCGATGACATACCAAGATATAACCGTGAAATGAGGGTCCCGCCCTATCTTGACATTATTCAGTCGCTTGACATCAACCAGTTAAAAGAACCTGCAGACTATAATGACGTCATGATAAAGATCCTTTCTTCTCCGAATCTTGCCGGCAAGGAGTGGGTATACAGTCAGTATGACCATATGGTAAGGACTAATACCGTAGTCAGGCCTGGTTCAGACGCAGCCGTGATCAGGATTAAGGGGACTAATAAATCACTAGCCATTACAACCGATTGCAACAGCAGATATTGTCTACTAAATCCCTATATGGGCGGACTCATAGCTGTTGCCGAGGCTGCCAGGAACCTGGCTGTTAGCGGGGCAAGACCGCTGGCTGTGACGGATTGTCTGAACTTTGGAAATCCGGAAAGACCCGATGTGATGTGGCAGTTTGCCATGGCGATTGAGGGGATATCTGATGCCTGCAAGAGATTTAACATACCGGTTATCAGCGGTAATGTGAGTTTTTATAATGAGACAAAGGGGTTGGGGATCTATCCTACGCCTGTAATCGGGATGGTCGGACTTATAGACAGGCCTGAGTCTATCACTACCCAGTGGTTCAAGGATAAGGGTGATATAATAGTGTTGTTGGGTGAAACGCGTGAGGAGATCGGCGGCAGCGAATATCTCTGGGTAATCCACCGGATGGAGAGAGGAATACCTCCATATCTGGATATGGATAAAGAGGCTGGATTAAACAGATCTCTCCTTGATGCAATTAATGTGGGAATCATAAAGTCGGCCCACGATATCTCAGAAGGCGGACTCGGAATTGCCCTGGCAGAGGGATGTATATCGGGAAGCAGGCCTGCCATAGGGGCCTCGATATCCCTCGGTGAACATGGAGGATTGCGGCCGGATATGCTCCTCTTTGGCGAGTCCCAGTCAAGGGCCATTGTTACAGTCAGGGAGGGACACCTGGACGATTTAATGAGAATTGCAGACATAAACGGGATAGTTGCTGAAAGGATAGGTGTTGTCGGGGGGGAGAGACTCAGTATTGAGCTCCCCTCCAGGGGAACAGTAATAAACATAAAGGTAGATGAGATGAGAGAGGCATGGAGGGAAGCCATAGGCGGCTATGTTCGATAAATTTAAAGAGGAGTGCGGCGTATTCGGCATATACGGTCACCCTGAGGCGGCAAACCTGACCTATCTTGGTCTTTATGCCCTGCAGCATAGGGGGCAGGAATCTGCCGGGATAGTTTCATCAGACGGAAGTTCCTTCTTCTGCGAGAAGGGCATGGGGCTTGTTTCAGATATATTCTCAGAGGAGAGACTTAAAAAACTTCAGGGTTCAATGGCAATAGGTCACACCCGCTACTCCACAACTGGGGAATCTATCCTGAGCAATGTCCAGCCCATCCTGGTAAATTATGCCCTTGGCCGCATCTCACTTTCCCATAACGGGAATCTTATCAATGCAGGGATTCTAAGAGATGAACTTGAGGCTTACGGCGCTATATTCCAGTCCACAATAGACAGTGAAGTTATTGTCCACCTGATAGCCCATTCAAGAGAGAGCGGTCTCCTGCAGAGGGTAGTAGATGCCCTAAACAGGATCAGGGGGGCCTTCTCAATCATATTCCTTTCAGAGTCAGGATTAATGGGAGCAAGAGATCCGCATGGCCTGCGTCCGTTATCCCTTGGAAGGATTAAAGATGGATGGGTAATTGCCTCAGAGACATGCGCATTCGATCTGATAGAGGCGGAATTTGTCAGGGACATAGAACCGGGTGAGCTTGTTGTTATTAATGAAAAGGGGCTGGAGTCTTACAGGCCATTTCCGCATGTGGAGCCGGCGCCATGCATCTTTGAGTATATATATTTTGCAAGACCTGACTCTATTATCTTCGGGCATGATGTATACAGCATCAGAAAGGCGCTCGGCAGGGAACTGGCTATTGAGGCACCTGTAAGGGCAGACATGGTGATCCCTGTGCCTGATTCAGGCGCCCCTGCCGCACTAGGCTTTGCTGAAGGGTCGGGTATCCCTTATGAGATCGGGCTTATCAGGAACCACTATGTTGGGCGCACATTTATAGAACCTCAGCAGTCTATTCGTCATTTCGGCGTAAAAATAAAATTAAACCCTGTTGCCAATCTCCTCAAGGGGAAAAGGGTAGTTGTTGTGGATGATTCCCTTGTGAGGGGGACGACAAGCAGAAAGATCGTCAAGATGATAAAGCATGCCGGCGCAAAAGAGGTCCATATGAGGATAGCCTCTCCACCGATATCACATCCATGTTTTTACGGGATAGACACGCCCACCAGGAGAGAACTCATCGCATCCAGTCATTCTATCGACGAGGTAAGGCGATATATCACTGCCGGCAGTCTTGCCTATCTGAGCGTAGACGGCATGTTGAAGACAGTTCCGAAACCATCTGATAACTATTGTATTGCCTGTTTTAGCGGCAGATACCCTATACCGTTCAAGAGAGAGGAAATAAGCCAGCCGGGCCTATTTGAAGGCGTTTAGCCTATAACCACCCTGTTTCTCCCCTGTTTCTTTGCCTCATATAAGGAGATATCTGCTATCCTGATCAGGTCGTTTATGTTGTTTATCCTTATATCGGGAATGCTGGAGATTCCTATGCTGATAGTTACATGAAAAGAAGACCCGCTGGGAGAGGCAAACTGACATCCCTCTATGCCCTTCCTGATCCTCTCTGCCATAATGAATGCCCCTTCCGGATCTGTTTGACAGAGAGACATAATAAATTCTTCCCCTCCGAATCTGGCCACAATGTCATGCACCCTGCTATTTTGTTTTAGGATCTCTGATGTCTTCCTTAGTACTTCATCCCCCTTTTGGTGACCGTAAGTATCGTTTACTTTTTTGAAGTAATCCAGGTCCAGGAGCATAAGAGAGGTGCAAAGACTATATCGCTTTGAACGTGAAAACTCACCATTTAGCCTATCAAAAAAATGTCTTCTATTGTAAAGTCCGGTCAGTGAATCAGTAATGGAAAGTTCTTCAAGCTTTTTATTGACCGCCTCAAGCTGCCTGTTCTTTTCTTCGAGCTGGTCTTTGAGGTCTTTCAGCCCGAGGAGATTATTGACCCTGGCAAGAAGTTCTCCCGGGTCGAAAGGTTTTGTTATGTAATCATTTGCGCCTATCTCAAGGCCCTTTATCTTGTCAACCGAGTCCTTTTGTCCGGTAAGAAATATCACCGGAAGATCAAGATATCTTGGCTGGGCCCTTATTACGGATAGGAGTTTAAACCCGTCCAGTGTAGGCATCATCACATCAGAGATAACAAAGTCAAACTTCTCCTTCATAAGGAAATCAAGGGCCTTCGCGCCATTTTCAGCTTCAACTATCTTTGAGAAGATCCGCGCTTTTTCAAGTGTATCAAGGAGGGATTTCCTTATGGAGGGGGAGTCATCGACAATCAATAATTTCTTTTGTGCCATTTCGGGTATTTACCCCTAGTTGGTGCTGAGTGCAGAATCTAACTGCTGACACAACAAACCATTTCAGAAAGCTCTGACAGCGGCCCAGTATGAGATACTGTAACACATGATGATGAACCGGTCAACACTCGTATAATCTATGGGGCTTTTGCAACAAATAGGGGATGCGATCCTTGACAGGGAATCGGTTATAGTATTAATATATAAAACGTAAGCAAAAAGGAGATGGTGCTCATTAGTTTTTCATCAACCTTCACTTTAAATAATGAACAGCCGGGAAGATATAGTGATTGAGGGAAAGAACAAGTATGCGCCGAATGATATAAGCAGGCCTGTTCCATCAGAAGATAACGCCGGCAACAAGAAGATCGGTAATGGCCTTTCAAATATTTTATCGCGTTTGCTTGACTTCTTTAGCTCGGTCTTGCTGGCTATCAGCCTTTTCGTCTTATTGGCCGGCGCTTCAATAATCGGCACTATAATTCAACAAGGGGAGGATCCAAGCAAATATATCAGGGAATATGGCGAGAGGACATATTGGTGGTTCCATCTGTTCGGGCTTACAGATCTGTATCATAATTGGTGGTTTACATCCCTACTTGTCCTATTATGTATTAATTCCCTGGCATGTGTTTACAAGAGATTTCCTGCAACCTGGCGATCGATAATAAACGAAAAGAGGGACTTTAGCCTTAAGTTTGTTCAGAACCTGAAAAACCATACACAGGTTACATGCAATAAAAATAGTGCGGAGACCGGAAGAGAAATTGCTTCCCTTCTGAGCCATAAAAGATACAAGGTTAGGGTCAAGGAGTCAGGGGACGGGATATATTTATTTGCTACAAAAGGGGTCTGGGGCAGGGTAGGGGCACATCTTGCCCATATTAGCGTAATGATTATCCTTCTTGGCGCCCTTATCGGAGGAAAGCTTGGGTACAGGAATTTCGGGGTAATACTTGAGGGGGAGCAGGTATTTATACCTGAGGGAAACTTCTATGTCAGGCTGGATAAGTTCTGGATCGATTATTATGAAAATGGTGCAGTTAAAGACTTCTATAGTAAGTTAACCGTAATTGACGATGGTAAAGAAGCGTTGACAAAGGATATCCAGGTAAATGATCCCCTAGCGTATAAAGGGATCTGGTTTTATCAGGCAAGTTATGGAGATGCCTTTGACAGGATAGACAGGGCAAGGGTGTCCATAAAGGAAAAAAAGACGGATAAGGTGGTCGGGGATCTTGTGCTCGACTGGCAGAAGGAATATAAGGTGCCGGATCTTAATATGAGCCTCAGGATGGTAAGTTTTGTATCAGACTTTGCCTACAACAAGGAGAAGAGTGAGGTCTATACAAAGAGCATAGAGCATAATAACCCGGCTGTGAGGGTCGAGATAAGCAATGGCGACGGTTCGGTCTTTACACCATGGCTCTTTTACAACTATCCCGATCTGTATGATATGAAGGAGTCCAAATACAAATTTGAGCTTCTCGGATACCTGCCCCACAAGTATACCGGGCTTCAGGTGGCAAAAGACCCGGGCGTAAATATCGTCTGGGTGGGATCAGGGCTCCTTATGTCCGGTCTGCTCCTATCGCTTTTTGTATTCCATAAAAGGATTTGGGTAAAGGTGCACGGCGAAGGCACCAGGGCAGCAATAGATATAGGCGGGAATACAAATAAGAACCAGATGGACTTTGAACGGGAGTTTGGGAGGCTGATTAATAATATAAAGGATCAGACAAAGGAACATAAAGAGACATAATTATGATATTCGGAGGAGAAGATGAATTCATTCTTCCTGTTTGATATAACATTTTGGCTATATTTTATTGCGGCCATCCTTTATATCGTCTATATGGTAACAAACAGTGCAGGGGAGCTTGTCCCTGCAGGTCATCCTGATGGAGGCAGTGTCAGGTCAAAGGCTGTAGGTCAGATTGCCACTATACTGACTGCAAGCGGGTGGGTGGCCAATACATTTGCCCTTGTTGCGAGGGCATTGGAGGCTAAGCATGCCCCATATGCAAATCTGTTTGAGTCGATGATGCTGATGGCATGGGGTATTATTATAGGCTATCTTATTTTGGAATACATATACAAGATAAAGATAATAGGCGTCTTTGTCGTCTCCCTGGGGTTTCTTACAATTGCCATAGCGTCGCTCCTCCCTTTCAGGTATCAGACCGTGGAACCACTGAACCCTGCCCTTCAGAGCAACTGGCTTTTGATCCATGTCCTTGTTACCTTTTTCGGGTATGCGGCATTTGCAATCGCCTTCGGGCTCAGCATTATGTACCTGCTTAAAGAGCGGGCTGAGAAAAAAGGCCATAAGTATTCCTTTTTTATGAGATTTCCGGATTGTATAAGGCTTGATGAACTCAGCTATAAGTCCATAGCGTTCGGGTTCCCATTCCTGACATTTGGTATAATCTCAGGGGCTATATGGGCCAATTATGCATGGGGCGGATATTGGAGCTGGGACCCAAAAGAGACATGGTCTCTCATAGTCTGGTTTATCTATGCCGCCTATCTGCATGCAAGGATGACAAGGGGGTGGCGCGGAAGAAGGACTGCGATCTTTTCTGTAGTAGGTTTTATCTCTGTAATCTTCCTATATTGGGGGGTAAGTTTTATCTTGCCTGGGCTACATGCGTACGCATAAGAAAGATAGTTATCAACCGACTGTAATCGTCCTTAGCCTTGTTTTAATCGCGTCTGTCCTGGGGATGGTCTGGATGCAAAGCGAGAAGTATAAGCCTGTTGTTATTGATGAAATGGCGCCTGACTTTAGTCTTTATGATCTTGATGGCAGGGAAGTAAAATTATCTGATTTCCGCGGAAAGGTGGTCTTTCTGAACTTCTGGGCCACATGGTGCAAACCTTGCAAGGAGGAGATGCCCTCAATGGAGGAGCTCTACCAGATCTTAAAAGATAAGGACTTTCATATGCTTGCTGTAAGTATCGACAAGAAGAAATCAGATATAAAACCCTTTAAGGAAGAACTCAAGCTTACCCTCCCGATACTCCATGACAACCGCTGGGGATCTGTTGACAGGAGGTATAAGTTAACCGGCGTTCCTGAGACGTATATCATTGATCAGAAGGGTATACTGGCTGAAAAAATTATCGGACCTAGGGACTGGACAAAGACCGATAATGTTAAGATGATTCTAGATTTGCTGCAGAATGGTCCAAGGGCCGGATATAAGACCTCGTGAAGAGAGGCTTTTAATGAAATTAGTCAGATTGTTTATGGTATTATCACTCTTAGCCCTCCTGGCATGTGAGCGGCAGACAGAATCCGGCGCCACTTCAAAGGCCGGAGTGAAGAGCGGGCTGGATATATCTGCTGTAGAGGCGCCAAGGATCGGTTTTAAGGCCCCTAATTTTACATTGAAAGATCTAAATGGAAGAACAGTTTCATTGGCAGCCCTGCGCGGAAGGGTTGTGATGATCAACTTCTGGGCAACATGGTGTGGGCCCTGCAAGGTCGAGATGCCTTCTATGAACAGCCTCTATAACGATTTAAAGGGATCGGGTTTCGAGCTATTGGCTATCTCGTCAGATGTCCAGGGCGAGAAGGTTGTAAGGCCATTTGTTGCACAAGGCAGATTTACCTTTCCTGTTCTTCTAGACTCCTCGTTCAAGGCTAATGGCGATTACGGTATAACAGGTATACCTACCACCTTTATCGTAGATAAAGATGGTGTAATAACGCACAAGATCCTCGGCCCCAGGGATTGGGATTCTCCAGAGGCCAGAGCATTAATTAGAAGAATCATGAGTTCTAAAGTGTAAGATGGAAGTCGGAAGCGGGATATCTTCTTTGATTGCATTTTCAGCAGGGTTCCTCTCTTTTGTATCCCCCTGTGTCCTCCCTCTCCTCCCCTCATACGTATCATTTATTACGGGTCTCTCTATGGACGAATTAACAAAAGGAGGGGATAGGGCCCGGGTCAAGGGGATAATTATCAGGAACTCCCTCATCTTTATTGCAGGTTTTTCCCTCGTCTTTATACTCCTCGGCGCATCTGCAACACTGATAGGGCAGATACTCATAACATACCAGGCCCTGATCAGGAAGGTCGGTGGTACCATAGTCGTGCTGCTTGGTTTTTATATAATGGGACTTCTCAGGATGGATCTGCTTGCCTCTGAAAAAAAGATCCATCTGGAAGGGAGACCGGCCGGATACCTGGGCTCATTTCTTGTGGGGATAACCTTTGCTGCAGGATGGACGCCCTGCGTAGGCCCGATATTGGGAGGGATATTACTGTATGCAAGTACAACCGGGTCGGTAACAAGCGGGATAAGCCTCCTGTCGGCATATTCTATAGGGCTCGGACTGCCGCTCTTTATTACCTCCCTGGGAGTAAATACCTTTATCACATATTTCAAGAAAATTAATAAATATATCAGGTTTGTTTCATTGGCAAGCGGCCTCTTTCTTATACTTGTAGGTGTGATGATATTTACCGATTCCTTCACATTGATAACAGCCTTCCTGGCAAAATATGGTATCGGGTGGTACATAGGCCAGTAATCTTCCTGCATTAGCAGTGATATGAGACATATAGATAAGATATTGGCAGGACTCCTTATTTTTCTACTCTCCCCGTTATTGACAGGTGCGGGTGATGGTCCAAGGGATTCCGGTAAGGTCTTTACATTTGTTGATATAGTCAGGAAGGAAAAGCCCGCTGTTGTAAATATAAGCACCACTGAACAGGGGAGCGGGGATGGTGGGTTTGGATTTCATCATTTCAAGGATTTCTTTGGAGAGAACAGGCCGGCTGAACTTAAGACCAGGAGCCTTGGTTCAGGATTTTTCATCAGGAAAGAAGGTGTTATCCTGACTAATTATCATGTTATAGAGGGCTATAATAAGATAATTGTGAGGCTTTCGGACGGCAGGGAATTTGGCGCCGAGCTGATAGGGAAGGATCGTAAGACCGATCTTGCCCTGTTAAAGGTCAGGGATAAGGAACCATTCCCGGTGGTCAGGTTCGGGGATTCGGATAAACTTGAGGTTGGAGAGTGGGTTATAGCAATAGGGAACCCTTTCGGGCTGGAGCAGACTGTTACGGCAGGCATAGTCAGCGCCAAGGAGAGGATTATAGGGATGGGACCTTATGATGATTTTATTCAGACAGACGCATCGATAAATCCCGGCAACAGCGGAGGGCCACTATTTAATATCAAGGGTGAGGTGATAGCGATTAACAGTATGGTCAATCCTGCAGGGCAGGGGATCGGTTTTTCCATACCCATTAATCTTGTTAACAAGATAGTAGCCCATCTTGAAAAGGAGGGGAAGGTTACAAGGGGTTGGCTTGGCGTTATGATCCAGGAGGTAAAAAAGGAGATAAGGTCTTCCCTGGGCTTAAAGGCCGATGAGGGGGCATTGATCTCTGAGGTGGTGGAGGACAGTCCGGCATCTAGATCCGGGGTTAAAAAAGGTGATATAATAACAGAGTTCGATGGGAAGAAGATCAAGAAGGTCGGAGACCTGCCTTTGATCGTTTCAGAGACACAGGTTGACAGGATCGTTCTTGTCAGGGTATACAGAGACGGTATGGAAAAGCTATTTAATATAAAGGTCGGCAAACTGGAAGAAGATTCAGACCAAAACCAATCAGAGAAGGGGAGGTAATGTACCCTGTATTGTTCAGAATAGGCTCACTTGAGATCAGGGCATATGGGGTGATGATCGCCCTCGCCTTTATAACTGCCACATTTGTTGGTATGAAGGAGGCAAAGAGAAAGGGTTATAACCCCGAGATCATCCAGGATCTCATCTTTTTTGCACTGATCTTCGGCCTTTTGGGTGCAAGGATCTATTATGTCCTATTCTCCGAACCCTTCTGGTACTTCAGCCATCCCTTTGAGATCCTGGCAGTCTGGAAAGGAGGGCTTGCAATACATGGCGGCCTGATTGCCGGGTTTATTGTCGGGATCTGGTTTTCCAGAAGCAGGAAGATCCCATTCTGGAAATTCGCTGATCTTATGGCCCCGGCCATGATTATCGGTCAGGCAGTGGGAAGGGGGGCATGCACACTAAATGGCTGTAGTTATGGCATACCTACCAGCCTTCCCTGGGGTGTGACATTTACAAACCCTGATGCACTGCTCCCGCCTGAGTTTAAAGGGATAGCCCTCCATCCGACCCAGTTCTATGAGCTGTTCATCGACCTAGGGATATTCCTCTATATCTGGTCTGTAAGGAAGAAGATAGATTTTGACGGCCAGCTCTTCTTGAAATATGCCATGCTTTACGGCGTTGCAAGGTTCTTTGTAGAGTTCTTCAGGGGTGATTCCCTGATGATAGGTGGGATTATACGCGCTGCACAGCTAACATCCATATTAATCCTCCTTGCCTCCTCTATTCAATATATCAGTTTTAAGACTTCCTATTTGAAGGGTCTTGTCAATAAAGAGGCAAAGCGGTAAGACTTACCTGATCTGATCCTGCAATCTTTCCAAGCACGCCCTTAAGTGGAGGATACGTCCTTTTTAGCCCTTTTGCTGTCAACATGATTTTTCAACTTTGGGCACAAATAAGTATAGTGCCCCCTATAATTCGTATTTCCTTTCCTGTACCTTTTTCTCCGCCTCCTCCTGTGAGATCACATGTCCTTCTTTAATTGCCTGCAGGCCTTTTTCAATCTTCTCACGGACATAAAGATGGTAGTGTATGTCTTCCAATGTTGAATCTTCAGGAAGCCCCTTGATCAGTTCAATGATTTGTTCTTTTATGGGACTCATATTCAGCGCTCACAGCTTCCTCTTAAGAATAGACGATGCCAATTCTTTTCTGACAGATTTCAGTTCCTTCTCTATAGCAAGCTTTTCAAATCCCTTATTAGCCCAAATCCCCTCAAGCTTGATGACATTTTTCTTTTTTACATTTGTCCTGGACAAGATAAAATCTATAAAGTCCTTGACCTCCTCCAATTTCTCGTCAGGAAGCAAAGTCAACTCTTTAGAAATCTCGGTTAGCTTTAGAGATGTGTTATACATATACGCCTCCTCTAATTATATTTACGTCTTTTTTCTTTTTTTTATTCTAATAGAGAAACTATAGCAAACGCAAGAATTTTAGTTACATGTTAGCGGAATGTGCAATCTAATTTAAAATCCCCCTTGACCCCTCTTTACAAAGAGGGGAATATCTGTTCCCCATTTACCAAAGGGGGATGAAGGGGGATTTGAATGCAACTTTGCATAAAACCTTCTTCATCGATTTTACCCCCTTTTTTCCAATCCGATTAGTTATTAATGGTCTCATAATAGCATAGACATTAAGCTGCATACTTAGTCGTCGAGCCGTTGAAGTAGGAGCGCACACGGTAGGCGACTTCTGGATATAACACAAATGACTTACCACCGCACCATGCAATTGTTTGGGACTCATGATGGCACTTCGGCCAATGGCATTGTTTTTCAGGTCATTTAAAACCCGTTCATCAGGATTTAGTTCGGGAGAATAGGGTGGAAGAAAGAACAATCGAAAGCGATCTTTAATCGTCTCAATAAACTTGGAAACGCTGCGAGCCTTATGCACAGCATCATAAATAATGCAGCATAATATTATTGACTTATAGCGTCCTTCTTAATATGAGTCGTCATGTATAGACAGGCTTAGAATCCCTTTCATGTTCACAGGATTACCACTTAATTAATGAAACCTCGATCTTATACTCACCTTCCTCTTTACCCGCGGCCCTGTCACTGAACGTATCGAACTTAACGTCCTTTGCAGAGTCTTTGTCTCCTAGGTCAAGTTCCGAGTAACTGAATGACCTAGAGCTCATGGCTATTACAATCATTAAAACCACTGTCACGGCGCTTACGGCGAGTATTTTGTCTGCCGCGTCAGACCCGGCTCCGGCCCTGCCCTTAGACGGCGAAAGGGCCAGGAAGCAGATGATTAAAAAGGATACTACCATGTACCTTATGATCGTTTTAGTTGTTTTCAATACCTTCTTCATAAAAGCGTATCCCTCCAACAGTGTTGTTTGAAACATACAATCGGCCTACCACCTGATAAGGGCTATCTCTCCAGGATTCTTGGTTTGAGGTTCGGTGGAATGCTCGGTTGAATCCTGATTCTTATCTAGGCTAGATACCTTAGACGGCGAATGCATTATATAGTAAGCTATAAAAATGCCAGCCAGCAGCAATATGCTTCCTACTATCACAGCGTTGTTGGTCTTATCCACCTTATCCCCTACCACTTCATCAAATGTGGGAGAGTCCGGAACTATTCTTGTAGCCTCTGATGGGCTTGTAACGAAAAGGGAAAAGGCTATAACCATAACAACGACAATCATATTTTTTACAGGTGCGATATTCATAGTCCAGATAGACTCTGCTTTATTTCGATCCTTACGAAAAAGGTCAGTTTTTATACCTCCCGTCACCCATCCCCTCAAGATACCCGCCTTGCTTTTAAACCTGTCAACTTCATTCATGAAAAAATACTTTACCATTGGGACTATCTTTTCCATCTTACCCTCCTTTTCAATCCGATTAGTTATCTGCTAATAATCAAAAAATCTCTCATTGACAATCCTCTACTTTAAGGAGATTTGAGCCATCGATATCCGAGTAGTAGAAATACCCGTCCTTGTCAAACCCAAACAAAGTAGGAGTAGCTCCCGCCGGGGGGTTAAGCGTACAAACAGGGGAGCCATCTATTGGGCTGTAAAATATGCCGCTAGTAGGTGAATACAGGTTGTTATATGGATTCCACGGATACCATTCCCTCGGTAATACCGAGGAGAGGTCCCTGACCGGAGAACCATCTATTGATTTATTAATAATGACATGATCTGAGAAATCTGTCTGGTCTTGATATGTGTAAAGGACCTCTGTTCCATCATTTTTCCAGCTATAATTGTGTATGTCAGAGTTAAGAGGTCCGAAGATGGCGGTCTTATTTGAACCGTCTGCATTATAGATATCTGCCTTGTTCTGCCCCAGGTTCCCTGTTGCGGAAGAATGTGTCAGGATTTTGGTTTTATCCGGGGAGTATATGAATAATAAACCAAACTCCCACCCTGTATCAGGCGATATGAAATCTTCTTCAATAGCATTAATAACATCCGGGTTTATCTTCTTTATGGCGCCATTCCTTATAAAAACGACCTTGTTGTTATCAGGAGAAAAGGAGGTGGTTTTGCTGGATGCCCCTGTCACAACAGTTGAAATGGTATTGGTATCAACGTGATAGATATAGATGTTATAATTATTGGCGCTAATCTCTACTGAATAGAGGATCTCATTATTATTCCTTATGCCCATGCCAGACGCACTGCCTGCGGTGACATTATCTTTTATTTTTTTAAAGCCCGTTCCGTCTGAATAGATGTAATAGAGATTCACATTGTTTTCGGTGTCTGTCCCATTATTTTCAAAAAGAGATACGATATCTCCGATTTTGCTAAAGGTTGCAGTGCAGGTCCTGGCGGCGCTCATGGTTAGGGTGGCAGAGGGGCTTGTCCCGCTACAATCCCCGCTCCAGCTTGCGAAAGTAGAACCCGTATCCGCAGCAGCAGTCAGTGTGACTATCTGATTGTTTGAATAGGACTCCAAACAATCCGCCCCGCAGTTTATCCCGGCCGGCGAGGAGGTTATTGTTCCACCCCCTGTTCCAGCCTTGGCCACGGCCAAGCTATAGGTCGTATTGCCTCCTCCGCCCCCATCGCCACCACCACCTCCGCAGGCAGTCAGTAAGATTGATAAGGTAATAATAAAGGCGAGAAACATATTGCTGGAAAATATCTGTTTTCCTCCCAATACCTTTTTCATAAGCCCCTCCTTAATGTCTTGATGTCTTTGTGGACTTGACTTACATGGTTCCATAATATATAAATTAATTATGCACCTTAATAACGAAATCAAAACCTCTCTGAAGCGTGAGTACATACTGTGCTCAAATGCTATAGCCTTTTACAAAAAAAACCTGAAAGAATTTGAACAAAAATACCATCTCAGCACCCAAACCTTTCTAAAAAGGTTTGAAGCAGGTCAGATGGGAGATGAGGCAGATTACTTTGATTGGTATGCCTTTGCAAAGCTCTTTGCTCAGTGGCAAAAAACACAATCTGCCCTCCGCTCCGCTGTCCGATGATACATAAATTTGTAGAAAATATTGAAAAGATCATTGCCTCAAGCCCTGTCATCCTATCTTCAAATATCCAAAAACAGATTGGTCCGCAAAGCGAAACAGTTTATTTAAAAGGGAGTCTCCTATTCATAGATTTTTCCATGCTGGAGATTGCAATCTTTGCCAATAATATCCAAAATAAAGTATCTGTCGACAAATACAGGTTTCAATACATGGACAAAGAAGGTCAGATGATCTTTCGCTATGATAATGCACCCCATCATCCTGAAATACCTTCTTTTCCACATCACTGTCATACATCAAATAAAAAAGTTCCATCAAATATGCCATCCTTAAAAGATGTTCTAAACGAGATTACTGCAATAATTATTAGGAAATAAATCAGCGTATCTTCTCTTATAGAACCCCCTCCTTTTTAGCCTTCATCACCGCCTCCACCTTTGAGTGGACATGGAGCTTATCGTAGATGTTTTTCAAATGGGTCCTCACTGTATGGGGGCTGATAAAAAGCCTGTCTGCAAGCCTTTTATCAGTTAGGCCGTCTGCAATACCATTTAATATCTCGCATTCCCTTTCTGTAAGCGACCGGTCTTTCTCCCGGTCATGCACCCATATCCCGTTAAAATAATCAACTACATACCTTGCAACCTTTGGCGACATGGGAGAACCATGGTTGTAGACCTCTTCTATGGCCTCTATAATCTCAGAAGGCGTGGAGTCTTTAAGGAGGTACCCTGATGCGCCCGCCTTAAGGGCTGCAAAAAGGTTATTCTTGTCCTCTTCAACCGTGAGAACGATTATCTCCAGGTCAGGAAGGCTGTCTGCTAATCCCCTTATTACCTCAATCCCTGAAATCTCAGGGAGTCCGAGGTCTAAAAGAACAACCTCTGGTCTGACATATGGTATCTCCTTTAAGGCTGATTCACCTGACGTAAATCCTCCCACAACTAAAATGGTCTCTGTCCTGTTCAACAAGGCGGACAGACTGTTTAATGTCTCTATGTGATCCTCTACTATGGCTACTTTAATAGGCATAATGGCTCAATCATAGACTTTCTTTTTAACTTGTCGATACCTCAAATAAGGTATTTTTGAGGGATAAAAAGGTCTATCTCTGTACCTTTTCCATGACATGAATATATGTTAAGAATCCCTCCTGTTGCCTCTCCCCTTTTTTTCATGTTCTTAAGTCCATAGGCCTCCTCTTTCCTGATTGATGGATTAAAACCAAGGCCATTATCTGCTATCAGCATCTTTAATCCTGTCTCATCGAAAGAGAGATCTACTGCCACCCTATTAGCCTTTGAATGCTTAATGATATTTGTCATTGCCTCTTTGTATATGCTAAAGATGTTAAAACGGAGGCTGGTATTAAGCCGGCATGTCCCGGGATAGGGAGAGGACCGGTATTCTACTTCTATATCAAAGGGGCTTACGTGCCTTATAGTATAGGACTTGAGGTGAGAGAGGAGATCATCAGGGGTCTCTTCGCCTGTATCAATCGCCCACATAAAGTCCCTCAATTCTCCTATGTTCTTTAGGGCTGTATTTTTTATTGTTGTAATTGCCTCCTTTACCTTTTGAGGGTCAGTAGATAAGGATTGCTCCGCTATCTCGCTCAAGCATCTGACATTTGTAAGGTCATTTGCCAGATTGTCGTGAAGCTCCTGTCTTATACGTTCCTTCTCCTTCTGTAAATCCCTCTCCATTCCCACCTTATCCTCATAAAGTCTTAGGTTCTCCATCGCAGACGGCAAGGCAAAGGGAAGGACAAGGGAAAAGAGGGCAAAATAGGTGAACGGCATTGACGTGCCCCCCAGTATACCAGGGAGGAGATGCAATAGTATAAAGACAATGCCTGCCATCAACGGGGCAAGCAGGCTTAGGGTGATCTGCCTTCTTAAAAAGGTGTCCCCCTCCTTTAAGAGGGAGTGGATAAATGCGCCAAGCATAATGATTATCCAGAAGACAAGGAAGGGGAAGGTAGAGGCAAAGGCAGTAATTCCGGCTAAATAAAGTACGGCGGTAAGGAAGGCATATCCATAAAGGAAAATATAAGGTAAATAAGGATGCCTCTTGACTATCTCCTTTGGCCTCGGGAAAAGAAAGGCAAAATGGACAAGGGTTATCAAACCGCCCGCAGCTATATAATCAAGGTCTGCAAGGAGCCTGAAGTAGAAAGGGATAAGTGTTATTGACCTGCTCACAATGGGCGCTGAACTTATAAGGTAGAGGCCCCCGAAGATGAGAAAATAGCTTAAGACCAGACCTGCTTCGGAACGGTGTTTTCTGAAGACAGTTATTGCGCTTATAATGTATATCAGACCGGAGAGATAAATAAGGCCCGTGTCTTTTATTACATCTATAAATGTTGGGTAACCTACCTTGCCATTAATCCTTTGAATATTGCCTGCCCTGTCGGCAAATTCGATGGTGACAGGGTTATTTTCCGCCAGTATCCTGTAAATTTGATCATGCAATCGCCACCACCTAGCCTCTTCCCCGGCGAAAAAGAACTCAGGGAGCCTGCTAAAAAAAGAAGGGTCGAGCCTTATACCATTTATACTTTTTATGACGTATTCCAAAGGGGGTAAAGATCCTGTATCAAATATAAGAGTAGGTGTATCCCAGAGGGCATAGATACCAAGGATACCGGTTGAGATATTGATAAAGACCGGTATGGCAAAACCCCTTGGATCCTTTAATATTTTCAATATCCGGCTCATAATGGGCAGGATTATAACACACAGGTGGATACGATTGGGAAATAATTGTAGGTAATTCCGAATGGTTATTTGGAGACTATTGACCTGTAAAAGACCTCTGTTTTTGGAGAGGGAACCACCTCAAGGAGAGAATGAAGGGTATTTTTCAAACGGATGCAGACTGCTATTGAGGCTCCTAATACGTCCGGTGCTCTTCCGGCTACTCATTGACTTTTCATGCGTATTTTGTTACCTTCTCAATAACCTACAAGAGGTATCCTATGTACCCAAAATTAAAAACCACTATAATCAAAAAAACCCCAAAGAGCATCTGCCTTGAAATACAAAAAGAGGATTTTGAAGCCTTTTGCGCGGCCGCAGGGCTATATCGCAAAGAATTCCTCAAGTTCCTTGAAATATCTGAAAAGGATCATCAAGAGGGCCGGGTAACTAAAAGGGAGTCCTTATCCGAACTTATTAAAAAATGATTGAGATCTCAACAACGGCTACCTTTGATAAGCTCTTTATCGATCTCCCCAAGACCATTCAACTAAAAGCTGTAAAAAGAACTGAGTTCTTCAAGGTCAATCCTTTCCATCCTTCATTGCATACTGAGAAACTACATCCAAAGGGACATCAAGTCTGGAGCTTTCGGGTTGATATCTCCTATCGGATTATCTTCAAATTTGTTGGACCTAATAAAGCTGAATTACGCTATATAGGCCACCATGACCGGATTTATGACTACGACATCTTTAAATAAGTGGTTGTATGTCCTGCATAGACCTGTAAAAGACCTTTGTTTTTGGAGAGGGGACCATATCAAAAAAGGCGGGAAGGGTCAGGTTGCCCTGCATCCTCCGGTTGCTCGAACAAAATAAATTCGAATTGTTGACAATCATTAGCATTATAATTATACTTATAATTAGATGGAGGTGATTGGCATGGCAATGACTAAAAAGATACAATTCCATTTCCCTGATGACCTGCTTATGGAGATGGACATGGAGGCCAAAAGGGAAAGTATATCCATGGCCGAACTGGTAAGAAGGGCGGTAGAGAAATATCTGAAGATCTCTAAGGGTGACAGCAACCGCTGGAAAAATGACCCGCTTAACAAGGCTATAGGATCTTTTGATGGAGAGAAAGGGCTCTCAAAGAGGGTTGATTATTACCTTTACGGCATAAAGAAATGAGCAAGGTATTTGTTGACACATCTGCATGGGCGGCCCTCTTCAATAAGAAGGATGATAATTTCAAGGCGGCGGTGAAGGTATGGGAGGATTTGAAAAGACAGGATGCCTTGCTTTTTACCACTGACTATGTCATTGATGAACTTCTTACGCTCCTTAAAGCAAGAGCAGGAACGGATATAGCAGTTAATAGCGGTTACAGTATCCTTACGAGCAAAGTGATGCGGATGATAAGGGTTACGGATGAGATATTCTCGGGCACCTTAGAGACTTTCAAAAAATACAAGGAGCATGCCTTCAGTTTCACTGATTGCACCTCTTTTGAGACAATGAAAAGGTTGGGGATCGGCAAGGTTTTTACATTTGATCACGATTTCAAAATAATGGGGTATGAAATCTTAGGAGGGAGTAGTTGAAGAAAATAACTATGGCATTACCGCTTACCGCACCCTTGCCCAGATTACTCATACCTCAATGCCTCTGCAGGCTCCAGTCTGGAGGCCCTGAAGGCAGGATAAAAACCAAAAAAGAGCCCCACTGAGCCTGAGAAGAGGAAGGCGAGGATTATTGAACCCTTTGATATTAGCGTAGACAACGGGGAAAAGATTGAGATCAGATAAGATATTGAAGATCCCAGAAAGATCCCGATCAATCCTCCTAGAACAGAGATGACAGCCGATTCTACCAGGAATTGGATCAGGATATCACTCTCCCTGGCCCCTTCGGCCATCCTTATCCCGATCTCACGCGTCCTTTCTGTAACCGATACAAGCATGATATTCATTATCCCTATACCGCCAACAATCAGTGATATCGATGCAATGCTCCCTAGAAGGATGGTAAATGTCCTTGTTGCATCATCAGCCGTAGCTGCCACGTCTGTGAAATTCCTTATCGAGAAGTCGTCATCCTGCCCGGGCTGGATATGGTGTCTTTGCCTTAAGAGGTCGGTTATCTGCCGCTGGGCAACAAATGTATCTTCGGGGCTTCTTGCAGAGACAAAGATGGAGCCTATATTGGTGACGCCGAGTATCCTCTTTTGCATCGTGGAGAGGGGCACTATAACTATATCATCCTGATCCTGTCCCTGCGCCGACTGCCCCTTACCGGAGAGGACCCCTATTACGCGGAAGGGGATCTTCCAGATCCTTACTGTCTGATTAATCGGATCCTGCGAACCGAAGAGATTATCCGAGACAGTCTTTCCGAGTACAGCAACCTTGGATGCCCCATCCTGGTCGGACTGTTTGAAGAAGCTTCCTGATTCTGATTCAACAGGCCATGATCTGACAAATTGATAGGATGGAGTTGTCCCAAGTATCATGGTTGACCAGTTCTGGTTGCTGCTTATCACCTGTGTAGCGGTCCTTAGGGTTGGGGCTACAAGATCTACAGCAGAGCATTCCTTTTCTATTGCCTTTGCGTCATCTTCTGTGAGGGTTGTCACACTCCCGGCGCCGCCCCTTACCCCTCCATGAAAGGAGGATCCGGAATGAACCATCAATACATTCGATCCCATGCTGGCGATCTGTGCTTGTACGGCCTTTGATGCCCCCTGGCCCACAGCCACCATTGCAATGACGGCCCCGACCCCTATCACTACACCGAGCATTGTAAGTGCAGAACGCATCTTATTTCTCCCCAATGCCCGGAGCGCTATCTTTACTACCATATATATCTGGTTTAAACCCCTCACCTCTTCTCTCCAGTGAATTCCACTGCCCTTATAGGCTCCTCAATAATTGAATCCGATTCTACCTCTCCATCTCTTAGTTTAATTATCCTCTTTGAAAAAAGGGCTATATCCTTTTCATGAGTGACAAGTATGATCGTTATCCCATTTTTCTCATTAAGGGTTTGAAGGATCTCCATCACCTCAGTACTTGTCCTCGAATCCAGGTTTCCGGTTGGTTCATCTGCAAGTATCAGTGGAGGATTCTTTACCAATGCCCTGGCTATTGCGACCCTCTGCTGTTCACCACCTGAGAGCTGTGTTGAAAAATGGCCTGCCCGGCCTGCCAGCCCTACCTTCGATAATGCCTCCATCGCCCTCTCTCTCCGTTGCTTCCCTGCAATGCCACTATATAATAAGGGCAGCTCTACATTTTCCAGTGCAGTGTGTCTTGGGAGGAGATTAAACCCCTGGAAGATAAAACCGATCCTCTTATTCCTGATCTGTGCCAACTCGTCTTTTCCGAGGCTTCTTATGTCCACCCCTTCAAGGAGATACCTTCCGTCTGCCGGTCTGTCCATACATCCTATTATATTCATCAAGGTCGATTTGCCTGATCCGGAAGGTCCCATTATCGAGACAAACTCCTTATGGTTGATATGTAACGATATCCCTCTGAGGGCATAAATATCCACTGACCCCATCTTGTAAACCTTTCGTAATTCCTCCATCCTGATTAGCTCAGAACCCATATTTTTAATAGAACCTGAATGCTGCAGGACGCTTAGAGGATACCGTGGATTTATTAATCTCGATGGCAATCTCCTGTCCTTCTTTGATATCCCCTGATATTACCTCACTATACTGGCCATCAGATATGCCGAGCTTAACCCTGGCCGGGCTTAGGATATCTTTTTCAAAGACCCACACAGTCGAGAGCGACTGGTTAGCTTCGTCGCTCTTCTTATCGCCTCCAGTACCCTTTGTGTTTCCAGGACCATCCACCCTGTCTTTAATATCAGGAAGCCTGAACCGGAGCGCTGCATTGGGTATTTTAAGCACGTTATCTCTTTGTCCTATTATGATAGTCACATTGGCTGTCATCCCAGGCCTTAACTTTAATCCGGGGTTCTTAACGTTTATTACCACATTATATGTTACTACATTCTGAGATATGCTGGGCTGATTATATATCTTTGAAACCATTCCCTTAAAGGGGTCTTGTGGATAAGTATCGACTGTCAAAGAGGCAGGTTGTCCGACCTCTATCCTACCTATATCGGCCTCATCAACGTTTGTGTCTATCACCATCTCGCTGAGATCGTTGGCTATAGTGAAAAGGGTAGGGGCCTGTAGTGATGCGGCAACGGTCTGGCCTATCTCCACATTCCTCGATATGACTATCCCGTCTATAGGGGAGGTGATAACGATATTGTCCAGGTTCAGCCTGGCAAGCCTTTCTGCGGCCTCCTCTTCCTTAATCCTGGCTTGAGCGGCATTAAGCGCTGTTAGCTCTGAATCAAAGTTTGTCTGGGCAGTATCCTTTTCGCTCTGAGATATAAGGTTCTTTGAAAAGAGTTCATTGGCCCTGGCCATCTCCTTTCTGGTATTTGCAAGTGTTACTTTTGCCCGCTCCGCATTTGCAATGGCGCTTGCAAGCCTTGCCTTTATCTGATCAAGCTGGGCGATAAATATGGCAGGGTCAAGCTCCGCAATAACCTGACCCTTTTTTACGACAGAATTAAAATCGGCATGAAGGTTTTTTATAATCCCGGATACCTGGGTCCCGACCTGGACCGTAATCGATGGATTTATCCTTCCGGTTGCTGATATAGCAGAGGATATGCTACCCCTCTCAACTTTTGCAGTCTTGTAGCGTTGTTCCTTCCCGCCCTTGCTGTATATGAAAATGGCGGCAATAGCGAGGGTAGAGACCGATAGGAATATGGCCAGTAAATATCTCTTTTTCAGCATAAAGCTAACAATTTCATTGTTGCGCCGGTAACATCAAATCTTGCTAAGTAGTTGTATTGTTTCATCTATGCGAGATTTGTATCCCATCATCATTAGCGAATCGCCCCCGATTAATTCCGTTGTTCCATTGGGGATTAATACCTGACCAGACCTTTTAATTAAGATAATTAGCAGACCCGGCGGTAGTTTCAAGTCGCTGACCTTTGCTCGGACTAGAGGGGAATCCTTAGTAATAGTAATTGTCTCTAAAGCTGCAGAGCCGCTCTTCAATCCCTCCTTGAGTTCCAGGACTTTACTGATTAGCATTCCGTCACTGAAATAGGCCATCTCTTCTTCGAACCTCAGAAGGGTCTGCTTCAGGCTTCGCAATCTGTTAACGCTATCCAATACCCCCGTCCCTTCAAGGGGAACCTTACCTTCATTTAGCAGATTCCATATCTTTAACCCGAGCGCCTCATATTCCTTGTCGATCTTTGAGTCGAGCTCAGAGGCCTGGATAGATCTCTTTATTGATCCCACCTTAGCCGAGGTCTTTTCAGCAATCTCAAATAATATCAGCTTAGCACCGTAGAGATCGATGTATAACTCATTTTTGAGTCTTTTTAATAGATTTGAAATCATAAATAAAATATTATTTCAAATAGATATACACTATATCTAATGTACTATATTAGTTTATCATAACTAACTTATTGAAAACATAAAAAAGAAATTGTATGATATCAGAGCCTCTTGTAAAGCTAAATATTATGACGCCAATGCGTCATTCCGGCGAAATTTAGATATTTTTCTAACTTCGTATAAGATATATTATGTCAACTAATCCAGATCGTCCTCGGTTCCCTCCTTCCTGTCACGGCCTTTACTTTTAACTATCAGGCCTTCACTGTCTCTCTTGATGATTATTTCTTCGCCCCAGGCATCTCTGGTCTCCTTATCTTTGATATAGCCGGCCTCTACCAGTTCCCTAATCTTATCCGGCAGATCTCTCCTATTTAGATGATATACATTGGCTGCTTGCCTTATCCTCTCGATCCTGTTTTTTGTTATATGAGGGTATATAAGTCCATTAAAGAGATTAGAATTGATTGGTTCAAAGCTCATGGTTAGTAAGGTAATACCCAGGATTATTATCCCTGAAAAAAGGACCAGTATATCTGTCAGTCCCCCATATCTGGAGCGGATCTCTTTGATGCCGGCAGCTATGGGAGATGGCCTCCTCCTCTCAAGTTCCTCTTCTGTGACCTCAACCCTTTTTATATACCCACCCATAAGGAGGTTTGAAAGCGCCTTGCACGCATCGAAATCACCCATCTGGCTAATGGCAACAATCGCACTTACATCTCTAGTGCCATCTATCAGGTTGTATATATTAATCTCTCCCTGACTCAGTCCTCCCTCACTTTCTGTTATGCCAAGATCGTCGTCCTCTTTTGGCTGGGCCTTTTTCTCCTCCTTTTGTATCGGTATGTCCAGCTTTTTATCCGGATTCGTCTCGAAGATGATGTCAAGGCTAGATATCATCTTCTCAACAAAGGGCCACTCATCAATCCTCCTTATCCCCTCCATCAGTATAAATTCAGTTGATATCTGAGAGAGATAATCCTTGTCATATTCAACATCTGACTGCTCAAAGGTATATTCCCCATCCTTTATACGGAAGAGCTGGAAGATCGTCTCTCTAACCTGGAGCCTGAGCGCCCCCTGAAGGTCTCCTCTTGTTATTAACGCCATCTCTTCAAGTATTTGGCCCAGTTTTCCCCCGGTATCCTTCTGCCTGCTTAGCGCCTCCCTCAGACCTTCTTTTGTGATCTTCTCTGCCCTGAGAAGGATCTCCCCTATGCGATCGGGTCCTAACCTTTCCGAGGATTCTGCAGAAACTATCATTCCATTATCAAACAAGACAGAGGCCTTCTTTTTTTCCCATTTTATCGTAAGTCTGCCTGTCTTCCTTTGATGGAATATCAGCTGAAATATATCGGCAAGCCCGAATTCCTTTAGTGTCCCTTCTAAAGCCATAAGCTATCCAAACAATAAATTAACTATTTTTACCTGAAAATCCCCCCCATCCCCTCCCCAACCCTCCCCTTGAAGGGGAGGGAACTCTTTTTCCCTCTCCCTCAGGGAGAGGATTAGGTGAGGGTGGGTTAATTTTCATGCTCCTTTGTGTCTCTTTAAGACATGAGCGTTTCATTAGGTGTATTCCCTTGATCTATATATGTCTAATACTGAATATCCAAGTATTAATAAAAGGAGCGATAGATAAAAGATATTCCTGAAGTATTCCGGTATCAGGGACGAAGATAATGAACTCTTAGTGAAGGCACATCCTACAAACCAGGCCCAGATCAGTGCAATAAATATAAGATTTATAATAAATCCCTTCACAAAACGGTCCGTATGAAGATGTCCAGTGCCCGGTATTAGCCCGGCAAGGATATTTGCCCTACTCTCTTTCCGCTTTGCCCTGGTCCAGAGTTCTTTTATATCTTTAATCCCCTTTATGGTTTTTTTATCTTCCTGTCTTTTCTTCAGCATAGAGAAGCAGTTATTACAGACCTTGATATCATAGATATATCTGTGACATTTCCTGCATACAGCCCTGCCGCATACTGGGCAGCAGGTAGAGAGGCTTCCCTTCTTGCGGAGATGGGACGAAAATAAGGCCATTAAGATGATCAGGATAACCAGGGATGCCTGAAAAAATGGTTGATGGATCCCATTTACAAAAAGGGAGATATTCAACAGGACATGGTCTTCATTTAGCCCTTTAAAGGAAATTGCCTTTTCAAAAAGGTCAAAGATTGAAAAGTTTTCATCTATAACAAGATGTTGATAGCTTAATGTCGACTTTTTTGCATAAAGATCAGCAAGTTCTTTATTTAATCCCCTTGCCTCTTCAAATTTCCTATTTCCCTCATCAAAGGAGAGCATCTCCCTTAATGCCTGACTCATATTGTAATGGGAGGAGATAAGCCGTTTGTCCTTTTCTGTTGCGGACTTATAATAATAAATGGCCTTTTCGTAATCTTTTTTATAAAAATAGATATTTCCTATATTGTTTAATATCTTTGGAGGGCCTTGATTTTTGGTTAGGGCCTCCTCGTAATAGAGGAGGGCATCGTCAAGACGCCCTTGCATCTTCATGGATATTGCCGCAGAAAAATATCCCTTCCAATCTTCCTTGTCCTCATCGGCAATATCCCCATATCTGCCTGATGGAGATATCCACTCTCCCCGGAATATCTTATTCATGGCCTCCAGTCCCCTGGATCCGCCTGAAGAAAAGAAGGATCCTGAAAGCGGAAGTAGTAAGGTTGCTGATCCTGCGACAAGGAGAAAGAGAATGCCAATTGTCTTTTCTCTTTTTCCCATATATATCCAGACCAGCATTAACCAGAAAATTATGGGCCAGATAATGCCTCTTCCCAACAGGAGAGGAAGCGAGGAGATTGCAATTATGATCATTATTATTGAGTATCTCTTTAATGCTATGCCTGCCCATTCGTTGAGATTATGTTCTATGAGGGGTATATATCTTATCAGTAAATATATAAAAAATATTACGAAGGATGAGATCAGGGACAGGAGTAAGATAATTACAAGGGTGCCTGCTAAATAAAATATATTCCAGAAATCTCTACAGGATACAATAATACCGTCTATGTAGCTGCTTAGGGCAGCTATTATCGACTTATCCCTTAAGAATAAAAACTTTGCGATATGATAATAAGAGGCGGGATAGTCAGGTGATATCTCCCTTGCAGCATAAGCATTCTCAATGGCGGAATCAACATTCCCCTTTGCCATATCCTCCTCTGCCTCAATCAACAATGCCGTAGATACCAGATCTAAGTTGTCTACGCCCAGTTCAAGCTTTATCTTTTTGATCTTTTCGATTGCAGCAGCAGCCTTAACTCTGTCACCATCTTGTAGATAACCAAGGCGGTTTTGCCATTCCTTTTCTATTAAAGACGGAATTGGGTCTGTTTCCTCATTCATCGGCTGTTGGGCGAATAGAGGACCTAGGAGTGGCGAAGTAAATAGAATGGTGAGGGTTATTATGAGGGTTTTTATGGCTTTCATCTCTCCCCTATCTTTTTCTCGGTGCCGCCAAATAATCTGGCTATATTTTCACCGTGTCGATAATAGATTAACGGGAGCAGAAGGAAGGAGAATAACACAGCCTGGAACTCCCTCTGTACGAAGGCCATGATGAGAGGCAGGGTGCCGAAGGATAATAGTGCGCCAAGGGATGAATATCTCCAGACGAGCATAGCCGTCAACCATATAGATAGAGCAACAACCCCTGGAAGAGGAAAGGCAGCGAGGAGGACTCCAAAGCTTGTGGCAACGCCCTTTCCCCCTTTAAATTTGAGGGTAACGGGAAAGATGTGGCCCAGGATAGCTAGAAAACCTGCGCCAAGCGCTATTCCAGGATTATTCAGCGCATAGTAACCAAAGAGGACAGGGATGCTCCCTTTTAAGGCGTCACACAGGAGCGTAAGGATTGCAGCCGGCTTCCCTGCTACCCGCAGGATATTTGTGAATCCGATATTCCCGCTTCCAGCGGATCTTGGATCGATATTGTCCAGTAACCTTGAAAATATCAGTCCAAAAGGGATCGAACCTATAAGATATGACAAGATCAAGGTAATAAGTTTTATATAAGGCATTTTATCTCCATGTTTACGTTAACAATCATCTGTTCCTGGCATCTAATTCCCTCCAAAATCGCATGAAATATTGGCCGCCGGATATAAAGGAGAGCGCCATGGAGAGGATAAGCAGCAATTCTCCCCATAAATGCAGGTCAACAAAATCCAGATCTGCATCGATAATAAGCAGGATAATAGCAAAGATCTGTATGGCCATCTTTGCCTTTCCGCCTTTATCAGAGGAGATGATAATCCCCTCTGAGGCTGCTACGGCCCTAAGACCTGTCACTGCAATCTCCCTTCCGATTATCAGTAGCGCTATCCATGCATGAACTCTTTGAAAACCAACCAGGAGTATAAGGGCAGAGGAGACCAAAAGCTTATCAGCGACAGGATCGAGAAGTTTACCAAGCCTTGTAATCTGACCCATCCTGCGGGCTACATATCCGTCAAGCAGGTCAGTGATAGAGGCGATAAGAAAGATGGATGCCGCAACTAACGTCCTCCACTTTGATGGAGTGGTATAGAGGAATACGAAGATAGGAATAAGTATTATCCTGATGGATGTCAGAAGATTCGGTATATTCATATATCCTTTGCAGTCATCAAGCCCCTGCGCCATCGGTTGTGCATCCAGACCCACTGCCCCGGATACTTCCTGATAAAAGACTCTATGATACCCGTAAATATTGCCGTGTTATGAAGTATATCAGATTTCGTATCTCCGCTCCTCCTCAATCCCTCCGGTTTATTTATAATAATCCTGTGTCTGTATCCTTCTTCCCTGACCATAAAGATCATAAGTACAGGAATATTAAACCTGAGGGCAAGGGACGTAATCCCGGTTGGGGTATATGCCTTTTTACCAAAGAAATCCACATATATACCATCGCTTTCGATGTCCTGATCAAGGAGGACACCGAGCATCCCGTTGTCCCGGAAGGATTTGATGATCTTTCTGGCTGATAAGCGCTCACCCCGTATGATGGTCTCGATGTTGAACCTGGAGCGATAGGCATTTGTCATCTCCCCCAATCGAATATTTTTCGCCGGCGCCGCAATTACACTCAGCTTGTAACCCATTTGAGCCAGAAGCATGCCGAGTAGTTCCCAGTTTCCGATATGGGCAGTTATGAGTATAAGGCCTTTACCTAAATTAAGGGCCTCTTTTAAATAGCCCTCCCCTTCTACTGTTATAGACTTCTGGATATTTTTAAGCCCCCTCCATCTTATACACAAGAGCTCAAAAAGAGATCTGCCCAGGTTTTCAAAGCAGGCATTTGCAGTCCTCCCTATCTCTTCCTCATCCATCTCCCCTTCAAAGGCAAATCTAAGGTTTTCAATGGTCTTCTTTTTGTGTCTTATCAGGAGATAACATGCAAGCCTTCCCAATAGACCACCGATGACTACCCCCATTTTATATGGGACTATAGCTCCAGCTAAAATAAGAGTCTTTAATCCTGTAAGGACGATCCAATCGATGAACCTCTTCTTAAATCTCATCTGCCCTATTTAAAGGGGCTTGCGTCGCCCCCTCCACCGGCAAAGCCGAAGCGAGCATCCGGCTTTGCCGGTGCAAGCGCGGGGTGTGGGGGCATCGGAGGAGCAACTGCACCGCACGGGCCCCCACAGATGATCGTCGCCTCCCCCTCAACGCTCGCTTTGCTCGCTGGTTTTAGTCGCTGCCTCCAAAGTCTTTGCCTTTGGAGGCTCCCCCTCTCGCTCACGTTGTTCGCTGGCCGGAATAAGCCGACACCGACAACGCTTATGGTGTAGTTCCGCTATCATTATTTTTTGCAAAGAGGAGAAGGTCTATTAGTTCTCTTACTGCCCCGCTTCCACCCTCTTTCTCCGTAACCAGGTCAACAATATCCTTGACATCATCGACCGAGTTGGCAGGCGCAGCCGAGAGACCAACCCTTTCCAGTACGGCTAAATCTATCAGGTCATCCCCTATGAATGCTACCTCCTCTTCTTTGAGCCGATATCTCTTTCTGATATCATTATATACTTTATCCTTTTCAATGACCTTCTGATGTACCTCATCTATTTTAAGTTCCTTTGCCCTTACCTCAACTATCTTAGATTTTCTTCCCGTGATGATCCCAACCTTGATCCCTGCCTTCTGAACGAGGTATATCCCGTGTCCGTCATAGATATTGAAAGCCTTGACCTCCCTCCCTTCGCTGTCGTAGTAGATCTTACCGTCAGTCATGACCCCATCTACATCCAGCAGGAGAAACCTTATCTTCCTTGCCTTTTCCAGAAGCCTCCTGTTTCTGAATATCTTTTTCTTTGAACCCGCATTAAGAGATCTTTTCATATAACTCCCAGTTCAAGAAGGTCATGAAGGTGGACAATACCTTCGATCTTCCCTTTCTTATCTGCAACTACAAGAGACGTTATCTTGTGGCTCTCCATAACACCTACCGCCTTTGCGGCCAAAGAATCCCTGTCAATTGACTTAGGATTCCTTGTCATAACGTCCCCTGCCCTCTTATGTAGGATATCAGTCTCCTTTACAAGCAGCCTCCTGAGGTCGCCGTCTGTAATAATCCCGGAGATCCTGTCATCTTTATCCTTCACAATTGTTACACCAAGTTTTTTTGAAGAGATCTCATATATTGCATCCTTCATAAGCGTATCTTCTGATACGACAGGGATCTTATCCCCTTTATGCATCACATCCTCGACCTTCATCAGGAGCCTCTTTCCTAAACTTCCACCCGGATGAAATGATGCGAAATCCTCTTCCTTAAAACCCTTTTTCTCAAGCAGGGCAATGGCCAGCGCATCGCCCATGGCAAGCGCCGCAGTGGTGCTTGCAGTAGGTATCAGACCCATAGAGCAGGCCTCCTCTTTCACGCTTATATCTATAAAGAGGTCACTATTCCTGGCCAGAGTAGACCTATGGTTTCCTACGAGAGAGATCAAGATAATATTCAATCTCTTCAATACCGGGAGGATCCTTATAATCTCCTGTGTCTCGCCGCTATTTGATATTGCAATTACAAGATCCCCGCGGCAGACCATTCCTAGGTCGCCATGAATCCCCTCGGCAGGATGGAGGAAGAAGGCCGGTTTACCGGTAGAGGCAAGGGTTGCCGCTATCTTTTTGCCTATTAATCCTGATTTCCCCATCCCGGTAACAACCACCCTACCCTGACAGGCAATAAGCTCCTCAACTACCCTGACGAAGTTTCCATCGATCCGGTCTATCAGCGCAGCGACAGCCTCAGACTCTATCTTTAATACCCTCTTTGCGCTATCGATTATCATCCATCATCCTTCAATGCCCTGTAAATCCGCATCACCTGGGAGAGAAGCCCCTTAAGGTATGAAAGGTCTATCATGTTTGGTCCGTCGCATAAGGCATCCTTTGGTGACGGGTGTACCTCCAGGAAGAGCCCATCACACCCTGCGGCCACAGCTGCCCTGGCAAGCACAGAAACAAACTCAGGCTGGCCGGAAGATGACGACCCTGCGCCACCCGGCAGCTGGACGGAATGCGTAGCGTCAAAGATTACCGGATAACCGCCGGCCTTCATTATCGGAATCCCCCTCATATCTACCACAAGGTTGTTGTATCCGAAGCTTGTTCCTCTCTCGGTTAATATTATTGACTTATTCCCTGTTGATTCTATCTTCTCGGTTATATTTTTCATCTCCCAGGGGGAGAGGAACTGCCCCTTTTTTATATTTATGGTCTTGCCCGTCCCGGCAGCAGCCAGTATGAGGTCTGTCTGCCTGCATAGGAGCGCCGGTATCTGTATGACATCGAGGATACCGGAGGATAAACTTACCTCCTCCAGATTATGCACATCAGAGAGTATGGGGATACCGAGCTTATTCTTTACCCCTTCAAGGGCCTTAAGTCCCTCCTTTATTCCGGGTCCCCGGAAGGAGCTGATAGATGACCTGTTGGCCTTATCATAAGATGCCTTGAAGATAAAAGGAATCCCGAATGTGCTTGAGATCTCCTTAATCTCACCGGCTATACTTATAAGCCTGTCAACATCTTCAATAACACAGGGACCGGCAATAAGCATGGGAGGATTTGCGCCGCCTGCCTTCAGGCCGCATACGGAAATTTCCCTCACAGCAGGCTCCCCTCCTCCGCCTCTCTCTTTTTGGATTTAGAGGATTTCTTTTTCTTGTTGCAAAGGGATGCCTTTATAAACTCCCTGCAAAGAGGCTGAGGGCCCAGTAGTCTTGACTTAAATTCGGGATGGAACTGTGTTGCAATAAACCAGGGGTGGTCAGGGAGTTCTATTATCTCAACAAGCCTTCCATCAGGAGACGTCCCGCTTACTGTTAAACCTGCCTTTGTAAGCATAACCCTGTATTTGTTGTTAAACTCATATCTGTGCCTGTGTCTTTCGGATATACTTTCAGACTGATAGATCCTTGAGGCAAGGGTATCCTTTTCGATGACGCATGGATATGCGCCCAATCGCATTGTCCCGCCTTTTTTGTCAACAGACCTCTGATCAGGGAGCAGGTCTATTACGGGATGGGGTGAATCAGGATTAAATTCTGAGCTGTTGGCCCCCTCCAGTCCGGCAATATTCCTTGCGAATTCGACTACGCTGCATTGCATTCCAAGACATATACCTAGAAAGGGGATCTGATTTTCCCTCGCGTATTTAATCGATGATATCTTTCCTTCTATCCCCCTGTTTCCAAAACCACCAGGTATTAAGATGCCGTCTACATCCTTCAGGTATCCATCGGGTCCGAACCTTTCAGCGTCTTCTGCGTCTATCCATTTGATATCAACCCCTGTCTCATAGGCTATCCCGCCGTGTGTAAGCGCCTCAGACAGGCTCTTATATGACTCTTTAAGTGCAACATATTTTCCTACGAGGGCTATCTTTACGGTATGCCTCGGGTTCTTTACCCGCTTTACAATCCTCTCCCATTCACCAAGGTCCGGTTTTATTGTCTTAAGACCTAGGAGGGATACAATAATATCATCAAGCCCTTCCTTGTGGAATATTATCGGCACCTCATAAACAGACTCCACATCCTTAGCTGTAATCACCTCTGATGGCTCAACAGAGCAGAATAATGCGATCTTCTTTTTTATCTCCGCAGAGAGGAAACGGTCCGTCCGGCAAAGGAGGATATGGGGTTGTATGCCTATCTCCCTCAGTTTATTGACACTATGCTGTGTCGGTTTCGTCTTGAGCTCTTCGGCGGCATTTATATATGGCACCAGTGTAAGGTGTATGTAGATTACGTTCTCCCTTCCAACGTCAAAGGGAAACTGCCTTATCGCCTCCAGGAAGGGGAGACTTTCTATGTCTCCGATTGTGCCGCCGATCTCTGTTATCACTACGTCTACATCCTTTTTCGCCACGGCCCTGATACATCTTTTTATCTCATCTGTAATATGCGGCACCACCTGAACAGTCCCGCCCAGATAGTCGCCTCTCCTCTCCTTGGTAATCACATCGTAGTAGATCCTTCCGGAGGTATGATTATTCTCCTTGGACAATGTTACTGATGTATAACGCTCATAATGTCCGAGATCAAGGTCTGTTTCGGCCCCGTCATCCGTAACAAAGACCTCGCCATGTTGATAGGGATTCATGGTGCCCGGGTCGACATTTATATAAGGGTCAAGCTTGAGAAAGGTTACCTTTAATCCCCTGCTCTCGAGGAGCCCTCCTATAGCGGCAGAGGAGAGACCTTTGCCCAGAGATGATACAACGCCCCCTGTGACAAATATATATTTTGTCATTTTACCCCCAGTCTCTTTGCTGCCTCCTCCAGATCATCCGGTGTATCGACCCGGCAGGAATCGCACTCTGTTTCATAGACCTTAATTCTATGTCCCATCTCAATAAAGCGGAGCTGTTCCAATTTTTCGCTATCCTCGAGAAGGCCTGTAGGCATCTTCGAGAACTCAATGAGAGGACCCTTCCTGTATACGTATATACCGAGATGTTGATAATATGTCTTTGGCAATATCCTTTTATGGTCTGATAAATCCCGTATGCAGGGGATGGGTGACCTTGAGAAGTACATGGCAAATCCGTCTATGTCGGTTACTACCTTTACAAGATTCGGATTGGTTACATCAGACATAGAGTTCATCTCCCTCTTCAGTGTGGCCATCTCAAGTCCAGGCTCTCTTTGAAAGGCCTCTATTAACCCGTCTATAAAGGCCGGATCAGAGGGGACCTCATCCCCCTGAAGATTTACATATATCTCCGAGTCTATCCTACCTGCCACCTCTGCAAGCCTGTCTCCTCCTGTACGGTTTTTATCTGAAGTCATTAAGGCATTACCGCCAAAAGACTTTACCTTATCAAGGATCCTCTGATCGTCAGTAGCCACAATAACCTCTTTTACAAATCTCGCTTTTAAAGCAAGCTCATACACATGCTGTATTAACGGCCTTCCGCCGATAGGGACCAATGGTTTTCCCGGGAACCTCTTTGATCCATATCTTGCCGGTATGACCAGGGTAACTCCCATATTTATTGCCTCTCCAACCCTTTAAGTCCCCTCTCGAGACTTGACCTATCAACGGGCGTCGCGCCAATAGTACCTACTACTATGCCTGCTGCATGGTTTGCAATTATCGCGGCCTCAACCATAGAGGCCCCGGCAGCTATGCACAAGGCAAAGGTCCCGACTACAGTATCTCCGGCCCCAGTGACATCAAATACCTCCTTTGCCGTTGTCTGGATGTGTGAAATATTACCATCCCTCTCGAAGAGGCTCATTCCATGTTCTCCCCTTGTTATTAAAACAGCCTCATTATTGAGCACCTCAAGCAGCCTCATTCCTGCACGGTGGAGCGTATCATCATCCTCTATCTCTATGCCTGATGCAAGGGATGCCTCGTGGCTGTTAGGGGTAATGACATTGACATCCCTGTAGTACTTAAAATGCTTGGGTTTGGGGTCTGCAACTATCTTTACAGCCCTCAAGCCTGACATATTTGACAGCTCCTTGATGATCTCCTGGGTAATTACACCCTTTGCATAGTCTGATATTATTACAGTCTTGTATTGATCCATCCTCTCCCTGATATAATTGATCATGGTTTTCTGGGTGTCTTTTGATAACTTCTCCCTCTTCTCTGTGTCAAATCTAACGACTTGCTGACTGTTTGCAATTATCCTGGTCTTCTTTGTTGTCGGCCGTTTGTCTTCTACTGTAACCCCTTCTGTCGCTATCCCTTTTCCCCTCAACTCATGGATGATCATCCTCCCGGGCTCATCGTGTCCTACTACCCCGCATATATCTGCATGACCCCCAAGGGATAATATGTTATTTAATACATTTGCTGCCCCGCCAAGCATGAAGGACTCGGACGTGACATCTACAACAGGGACAGGGGCCTCAGGAGAGATCCTGCTTACCTTTCCCCAGATGTAATGATCAAGGATGAGGTCACCGACAACAAGTACCTTAACCTCCCGGAACCTGTCGAGGTATCTCCCCAGGGATCTGGTATCAACCCCATTTATCACTTGCCACCCCTATTTGATCAGCATGCCAAGTCTGTTCCACCTGACCTGATTTAGATATATAAGACAGGCAAGGCTGCTTTTGTCTTTGCAGGACCAGTACACACCGAAGGCCTTGCCTTTTACCTTGTTCAGCTTTACAAAACCCCAGAACCTGCTATCCAGACTCTGATCCCTGTTATCCCCCATCATAAAATATGAATCCTGGGGCACGATGATCGGGTCAAGATTGTCTCTCGGTTGAAACTCCTTTGGAAGGATAGATGGATCTCTATGTATTACATATGGTTCGTCAAAAGACTTTCCGTTTATATAGACCACTTTATTTTTGATCTCAATAATATCTCCCGGAAGGCCGATGACCCTCTTTATAAAATCTTTTGACTCATCCTCAGGATATTTAAATACGATTACATCGTTCTTTTTTGGTTTCCCGATGGATATCAGGAACCTATCTGTAAATGGGATCTTGACCCCATAAATGAACTTGTTTACCAATATATGGTCGCCAATCTCAAGGGTTGGTATCATCGATCCTGATGGTATCTTATATGCCTGAACTATAAAAGCCCGGATAAACAGGGCCATCAAAACGGCCAAAAAAAGGGCCTCTGTATATTCACGGATGAGGGATTTTTTTCCTTTATTGACCATGCTTTTCCCGATATCGATCTCTTGCTCTTGGCTCAATCCTTCACCTTTAATAGTGTTAAGAATGCCTCCTGTGGTATCTCTACCCTTCCGACCTGTTTCATCCTCTTTTTCCCCTCTTTCTGTTTCTCCCATAATTTCCTCTTTCTTGTTATATCACCCCCATAGCATTTGGCAGTTACATCCTTTTTTAATGCCTTTACTGTCTCCCTTGCAATTACCCGGCTGTTGATCGCAGCCTGGATCGCAACATCAAAGAGTTGACGTGGGATGACCGCCCTCATTTTTTCTGCTATATGTCTTGCCCTTAAAACGGCCTTCTCTTTATAGGCTATAAATGAGAGCGCGTCTACGGTCTCCCCGTTAAGAAGGATATCTATCTTCACAAGGTCAGCGTCACGGTATCCGATGAACTCATAGTCGAATGAGGCATAGCCCCTGCTCATAGACTTGAGCTTGTCGTAGAAATCGAGGATAACCTCGTTTAATGGAATTTCATATTTCAAGATTACCCGATCTATATCCAGGTAGGCGAGTTCTTTCTGTATCCCCCTCTTTTCCTGGCAGAGGGCAAGCATCTGCCCCAGGTATGTCTCAGGGGTAATAATAGTGCCCAAGATATACGGTTCTTCAAATCGAGATATCTTATTGGGCGGCGGCAGCTTGTAGGGGTTGTCAATATATACAACAGCGCCATCATTCGTTGTTATGCTGTAAACTACTGTGGGGGCGGTACTTATAAGGTTTAGATTGTATTCCCGCTCAAGTCTCTCCTGTATGATCTCCATATGGAGGAGACCCAGAAATCCACACCGGAAACCAAACCCGAGTGCGAGGGAGGTCTCAGGGTCATGGGTAAAGGATGAGTCGTTTAGGCGAAGCTTCTCCAGTGCATCCCTTAACTCCTCGTACTGCGAACTGTCCACTGTATAGAGCCCGCAGAATACCATCGGCTTTACTGCCTTGTATCCTGATAGCGGTTTCTGGGCCGGGTTGTCGACAGAGGTAATTGTATCACCGATCTTGGTATCCAACACCTTCTTTATCGCTGCAGCAAGATACCCCACCTCTCCTGTGGTAAGCTCATCTACCTGCCGCATCTTTGGGGTAAAGAGACCAACGGATGTAACTGTAAATATCTTATCCGTTGACATCATCTTTATCCTGTCACCCTCCCTTACCTTTCCATCTACAATCCTGATCAGCACAATTACACCCTGATAGCTATCAAACCATGAGTCAAAGATTAGGGCCCTAAGCGGCGCGTCATGATCACCCCGGTGCTGCGGCACATTTTTCACTATGGCCTCCAGAACCTCCTGGATACCTATCCCCTCCTTGGCGCTAACCAGGATGGCATCATCGGTGTCAAGATCCAGTACATCCGTAATCTGTCTCTTTACCTTTTCAACGTCAGCAGACTGAAGATCAATCTTATTAATAACAGGTATGATTACCAGATCATTTTCCATTGCAAGATAGGCATTGGCAATGGTCTGGGCCTCAACCCCCTGCGTTGCATCGACAACGAGGAGTACCCCCTCGCATGCGGCAAGACTCCTTGAGACCTCGTAACTGAAATCGACATGACCCGGGGTGTCTATTAGGTTGAGGATATATTCCTTCCCATCCTTCGCCTTATAATTTAGCCTTACAGCATGGGCCTTTATGGTAATCCCGCGCTCCCTTTCCAGGTCCATATCATCCAGGAATTGCTCCCTGATCTCTCTTTTATTGATTGTACCTGTATATTCAAGGAGCCTGTCGGCTAAGGTAGACTTCCCATGGTCTATATGGGCCACAATAGAGAAGTTCCTAATATCCTTGTGCATTATGCATCCTTTTCATAAACATTAAATTATAATAATTTTCAGGGTGGATGTCAAAGATATAAACTCTGCTGAATTAGAAGATCTTGCCTCCTAAGGAACCCTTTTTTGCCATAAAAACAGACCATATATTGATATTAGGGTTTATCTATGGAATATGATAATATCATGCTAATAACATTTCTGGTGTGTTGATACTCACAATTGTTTAAAACAGGAGGTTAGTATGGCAAATGACTATTATGATTTAACAAAAAACCCCTTATTTGCTCAGGGGCCAAAGCTTGTGGCACTTGTTATTGCAGGCATAATTATCTTGATCATCCTTGGTTCATCCTTTCGGACTATTGGGCCCGGTGAACGGGGGATTGTATTCAGTCAGCTAGGCGGTGTAAAGGATGTGATCCTGGATGAAGGGATAAGATTCAAGATACCCTTTGTTGAGGATATTATCAAGGCAGATGTAAGGATACAAAAATCCCAGACAGAGGCCTCAGCGGCCTCCAAGGATCTCCAGACAGTATCCTCAACCATTGCTGTCAACTACCATGTGGACCCTTCAAAGGTAAACAAAATATTTCAAGAGGTAGGCCTTGCCTTTAAGGAGAGGATAATAGACCCGGCAGTCCAGGAGGCAGTAAAGGCATCTGCTGCCCAATTTACGGCAGAGGAGCTGATCACAAGGAGGTCAGAGGTGAAGGACCAGATAAAGGAATCATTAGCCAAGAGGCTATTGGTGTTCAACATAATCGTAGATGAGTTTAACATAGTTGATTTCTCGTTTTCGCAACAGTTCAATGCAGCCATAGAGTCCAAGCAGACCGCCGAACAGCAGGCATTAAAGGCCAAAAGGGATCTGGATAGGATCAAGATAGAGGCAGAGCAGAAGATCGTCCAGGCAAAGGCTGAGTCAGAGTCACAGAGACTACAAAAGGAGACCATTTCCCCGATCATCCTCCAACTAAGGGCGATAGAAAAATGGGATGGGCATTTCCCGCAGGTGGTTGGGCAGGCGATGCCATTTATAGATATAGGTAGTTTGACCCCAAAAAAATAGGCAGTTCAATATAGCCCTTATGAGAATAGTCAAAGGGTATAGTTGTGAGTAGAGACATTAAACGAATTGGCGCCTTCCTTGCTGCACTGGCTATTGCTTTGTTTATTACAGCAATGGAGGAGTCTCTTGCGTTTGACCCTGGAGGGCCGGCTGGGATAAAAGATCTGAAAAAGGGTGTATTTCTAATAGCTGCATCCAAACTCTATGACCCTCATTTCAGCCACTCCGTGATCCTGATCCTCATGTACGAAAAAGAGGGGGCACTGGGATTAGTAATAAACAGGTCCACGGATATCCCCCTTGAGCAGGCATTGCCGGGGCTTAAGGGGGCAGAATTGCTTTCTTCTACTCTTTTCTATGGGGGGCCTGTAGGTCGGGATCATGTGACGGCCCTTTTGCGCACCGATAAACTACCTGAAGGGGTAAAAAGGGTATTCGATAATGTGTATGTTATAGAAGACATGAGGCCGCTGATTGAGGTAATTCAGGGTGCTGATCCGGAGAAGAAGGTCCGGATCTATTCCGGTTATGCCGGCTGGGGACCAGGACAGCTTGATGGAGAGGTTGCAAGAAGGGATTGGATAATCGTTACTGCTGACCCTGATATTATATTTTCTGAAAATCCATTAGGTGTATGGGAAGAGCTTTATAAAAGAGGTAGGAAGATAGAGGCTTATGATCAAACCGGGCCGGATTATATCCCTTCTAAATATCATACCAAAGTCAGAATTCAGTAGTCAGTAGTCAGAATTCAGTAGTCAGAATAAATTCTGTATTCTGTCTCCTGTATTCTGTCTCCTGTATTCTACCTCCTGACTACCGTTTCTTCCTTGTGAATAGTATTAGACCGGCCCTGCAAGCCGGATAAAAACAGAAAACAATAAGGCAAGGACTAATATCTGAATGACCCAGCCTACAGCACAGACCCCTACAGCACGTAATGTGCTCTCATAATCAAGTGCCTGCCTTACTGCAATAACCATTGCAATCAGCATCCAGACCGAAGCTAAAATAAATATGACACTTGTCAATCCCGGGATAATACCTAATACCCTGATCAATCCTGGGGAGCTCGAAAATCCGATAGTCCGTAGCATCTCTCCGTAATCTGCCTTTGTCTGCGGGCCCGGGAGTAATCTTGTGCCGATAAAATATGTAAGAAAGGCCCAGATAAACCATGCTATGAGGGCCGCGATCGTCCCCATTAAAATCCCGCGGGAACCGCCTTCTCCAATGCTTCCTATGCCTGCTGCTATACTGGAGAGGATAACAACCCCCATGGCCTGGCCAAATGCCCCTTTGTCAGCCTCGACCTCTTCATATAGATGAACATCTAGTTTAGCTGCCCGAAAAATGCGATTAACAAAACCTTCCATTGTCTCTCCTTAATTTGATTAACATTAGTCAATCCTGTTACCTATAACTATGGTTGGTATTTCCCTCATTGTAATATCATAAATCTCATATAATTCAAATTGATATAAATAGTTATTAAAGTCGTTTATCAATAAGGGTTGCCCCTACATTAAAATAACTTCCGGAACCCAAGCCCTGCCTCTTCAAAGTGCCTATCAGCTGTTACGACTTCTGAAATACCAAGGGATTTCATTATTACGAAGGAGGAAAAATCAAAGAAAGAAATATACGGCTTATCACTAAACCTCTTACTCATCTCCCATGCCCTTTCCCATCTTCTCTCATCTATCCTTTCAAGGAGTATCCTCTCCTCTTTAACAGCATCAAGAATGGTATCAATAAATAGGCCGACCCCTTTAGGATCGGTTCTTCCTCTTAAAAGGGTTATTGTTTCAGCAAGAATAAAATCGGTGGTAACAGGGATGCCTTTCTTTATAAGAAAGTCCTTGTAATATAAGAAGACTTTTTTATGATTAGCATCATCCTTATGAGCAATCGCCACCCAACCCCAAGTGTCGAAGAAGACCTTCTTCATTTCCTGGATATCCCATATAAGTACCAATCGTGCCGATCTGCCAGATTCTTCGGTCCTTCCCCGCAAACACCTGCTACCGAAAGTAGCCTTTGCGTTATTTCACTTTCTATAACTATTTTTTTCTTTTCCTTGCTCTCCACTAACAATTTATCTATAGCCTTTCTGATAATCTCCGCAATCGGTATATTAGAATCCTTCTGTAGCCTTTCTAACATCTCCTTTTGGTCTTCTTCTAAAAACATTTGGAATCGAACCTTGGACATATAAACCTCCTACACATATTCTATTTAAATTATATGTGTATGTCAACCCCTATAAATTTCTCTTTGCAATCACCATTGAACAACAATCAAGCTCTCTCTTTATAGTGCTGCTTTCTCCTTTTTATGGGATTGTATAAACCATTGAGAATTATACCCATATTTGAATTCGCATACATCAATATTACAGTGTCTCTTATATCTCTAAATGCTATTTTACCGGAGGATACTGTGCAACTGTGACCCTTAATTTTATCCAATCAAAGAACATCTGGCGGACAGTACCTGTGGTCACGGTTTTAGTCTTAAAGTCCATGATTTCTAAGGTAATACGATAGAGATGGTCAGAGCCCACATAAATTCTACCTTTCTGAGCCGCAACAAATTCCAACTGATTTGCTTCTGTATCAGGCAGTATTGTAATAGGTGAACTATACCCATATAATTCCACCAGGATTCCTGCTATTCCATAAACCGTTTCTGTTTGTGTCTTTATTTCCTCAATACGGAGGATTTTAGCAGTAAAACCAACAGATCTTTTTGTGACAATTTTGCAGACAGGTTTCAGTATGCTAGCTCTTATATATTTATGGGATGAGCCGAGCAACAAATCATCTTTTCGGGGTTGGTCACTGTAGGTTTTCATTTCTTCATATACATCAATGAAACATGTCTTATCTTCAATAATCACTTCCTTTTTTTCTATCTCAGAGGAAAATGCGTATTCCGAATCCGCTGTTTTCAACATTAAGGCAATAATATGCTCTTTTTTTGCCAAATGTCTTTTTTAACACCACCTCCTACTACCTTTCCAACCAGTCCAACCACTGGCAAGGCATCCTCAGCTTTAATCCATCCATGCTGTGT
>CAZYNY010000004.1:0-56871 GCA_964648095.1 uncultured Nitrospirota bacterium
TTGTCTCTGATAGATTTCGTCCCTGAAATATGTTTCTAAAGAGATTAATATAAGATGTACCATCAGTCGGCTGCCCCTGGTCACAGCACTTTAGGTCTTCACCAATCGTTGCGACTTCGGTATTTCCGGATATATTAGCACCCTTAAAATATATTCCTTCGATCTGGATGTGATGACGTTCATTCTGTATGTATAATGCCGGATCAGTCAAGCCCTCTCCATCAACAAGAGGACTAAAATTATGTTCAGCTTTTATCGTTGTGTATCCCTGATCTGTCCCGCTTGGAGGATTTTTAAGGGATTGATTGTACGTTCCATCTTTGACAATTAACGTATCACCCCCAGTCATCACTGAAAAAGCCTTAGAAAAGGTAGCAAATGGAGCTGTTGATGTGCCTGGATTTGCATCGCTTCCTGTAGGAGATGGCGCAATATAATATGTTGCACACAAAACCATAGAAAAAGAACCGAATAGAAACAAGAATACAAAACAGGCGATAAATCCGGTTCTAAAAGACTTGTTCATAGCTATTTCTCCTTACTCAATCGTTTTGCTTACCTCATCGGAATAATCACTTTCATTCCCCGATGTATCATATGCCGTCACAGCAAAGTAATACAAGATTCCAACCTGAAGATTTATTGCGGTATATGCGGTGTTGTTTCCAGCGTAAATCCCTTCTCCTTTTACCTGGATATATACTCCCGGTGAAGTTCCATAATAAACACGGTATCCAACCAGATCCAATTCAGAGTTGGCATCCCAGGTCAGGCTTGCAGTCCCGCTAACTGTAGTTGTAAATGTCCATGTATAATTAGATGCCATCTGATTGCCTGCCAGATCCTTTACCCCCGTGGTAATCGTGGCTGTGTATGTGGTTCCGTAAGAGAGGCTGCTTGAGGGAGTAAATACGGCGGTTGTGCCTGCATAGGAGACGATGCCTGACACAGCCCCGGCGCCGCTTGTTAGTGTAAATGTGGATGAGGTAAATGTTGTTCCATCCATTGTTTCTGAGAAGGTGGCGGTAATCTGGGTATTGACCGAGACATTTGTAGCCCCATTGGATGGACTAATAGATGAGGATAAGACTGTTGGCGCAGTGGTGTCTGGTGGCCCAGATGTTGTAGTCGAGGCAGTGTTAGAATAGCCGCTATTGTTCCCAGCATTGTCATAGGCACGCACCCGATAGCTATAAGAGGTGCTTGCAGTCAAGCCTGTGTCGCTGTAGATAGTTAGGGTGGTAGTCGTGGTCTGGGTAAAGTTTGCGCATCCAGCGCCGTTGCATCGCTCGATCGTGTAGCCTGCAAGGCCTGCGACGCCGCTATCAGTAGAAGTAGTCCAGCTTAAGTTGATCTGGCTTGAGCTTACGGCGGTTGCGGTGAGCCCTGCAGGGTCTGTAGGCGCTGTGGCATCGGAGGTTGTCCCTGTCTCAAAGCTCCATGAGTAGCTGGATTTCATCTGATTGCCTGCCAAATCCTTTACCCCTGCGGCAATCGTAGCTGCGTATGAGGTGCTGGATGCAAGGTCGGTTGATGGTGTAAATGTGGCGGTTGTGTTTGAATAGGCTACTGTGCCGCTGATATTGCCCCCACCTGTGCTTACGGTAAATGTGGTTGTATCAATGGTTAATGGATCCATTGCTTCACTGAATGTTGCTGTGACGGCGCTATTAATAACAACCCCTGTCCCAGTGGGGCTGAAGGATAATACTTCAGGCGGTGTTGTATCAGACGTATCCCCTGTAGGTGTATCTCCTGTAGTTGGCGGTAGACTTACGTCACTTCCTCCCCCTCCGCCGCAACCTGTGATAAATATAAAGAAAGACAGGAGGAAGATCAAGAATATTGATACAAACGTTTTATGGCTGGTTATCATACTATTATCCTCCGCCAAAATAAAAAACCGCCAAAGGATGATCTCCTCTGGCGGCTCGGCGGGCATTGAAACAGTTACGAGTTATGAGTGATAAGTGATGAGTTAAAAATCTTTTTTAAACTCCAAACTCAAAACTCTCAACTCGAAACTTCTTCTTTAGCCCCGTTGCTCTGCGTCCCCGTCTTTCGCCGGGTTTGCTCTGAGCAAAGGATTGTTTTTTAGTATAGCACATGATTAATAAAAAGCAATTATCATGTTAAAGAAAGCAATTATCATGCCGTATTCTAAGTCAAAAAAGATTTTCACTATTTTCCCTGTATTTCCAAAGGGATAAGAAGATTTACCGGGTATAAACCAATTATCTATTTATGGCAAGTATGTAACAGGGTTGCCAATGCAAGCAATTTTTGTCAATTAACGGCAGGAAGTTGAAGGGGAAGCGGGTGAAGAGTTAGGGAAATATAATCAATATTTTGTAGTCTGTTTATATCTTTCGAGAAAGCCTTGTATCTCCACTAAGAACCTTTCTATGTCATTTAGATCTTTTGTTATAATATCGAAAAGTTCTTCATCTGAAATCTCTTTGTAAAGATGGACCATACGATTCCTATATCCGGCCATTTTTATTAATATTTCTGCATACCCGGGGGAGATTACCCCCTTGTCCCCCAATTCTTGCGATACTTCTTTATATTCAAGACTCTTGAAAGAATAACCTTTTACCAGTATATGTCTTCCTATATCGAAGATAGCCTCAAGGCATCTCCGGAAAAAACTTTCCACTGAGGCAGGGTTTCTTTCATCGGATAGGAATTCTTTCTTGGGCATACGGGAAAGTTTTTTTAGTTTTTCAAGAAACTTGACAATCAGGGCGAGGTTTTCACCTATCTTATTTAAGTTCAATCTCGAAATAACCATCTCTTAATGCCTCATAAAAGTCGGGTTCAAACATCTTCCTTTTAAAGGATAGATCTGAAGCATATCTTATGACCATCTCTTCAAATTCATCAGCGTCATCGGCATTGAGTGCATATATGCGGTGTCCCTTTATAATCTCAAACCTGAATATAAAACTAGCTTCATGCATAAAGACGATATCAATCTTAAATGGTTTGAATATATTTGATAGATCGGCGTAAAGATTTCCATATACATTGTAGACATCTTCCGGCGGATTTAAGAAAACAACCCCTATATCAAGGTCTGAGTCTTTTTCTACTTCAATGCCTTTCCCCTCAATATACCGGCATCCGACATCCATTTGTGAGCCAAAAAGGTAGGCAATAGACACCGCATATTTCTTGAAAATGCTGTTGATCGAGGCGTTTGAAGTGTAAATCATCTTACCATGATTAAGTACATACTCTTTAAATTCCTTTTCAAGCATCTCAAGAGGTTTTAAATCAATACACTCACCCAGTGCATCAATCAGTCTGCCGCCGGCTTTAAGATAATTATCTCCAAGCCCATCAACAGCTAAATCAATATCTGAAAAGGGATGTACATGATTTCCATCTGCCAGTGACCCATATAATATAATCTTCTTTGGATGGAATTCGTTAATCAAAATCTGTTTTGCTATTTCAAGTTTGCCGAGTAAAATCTCTTTGCTTTTTCTGATATTCTTTTCCCTTATTGTAATCATTCTCTGATGTAATGTTTTTGTCATAACTGAGATTCCTTCAAGAATTTTCTAATTTCTTCAATAAATCGTAAGGCAGTCTGATCGAATTTATCAACCAATCTATCAAGCAGATCACTTTTTAGCTCGAAACCATAAATATTTCTGAAAAGATGCCTGAATTGCAGAAAGTCATTCAAATCAGCGGCAAGTTCCTCGGAAATAACAGCAGGGCGGACATCTGTAATTTTAATAGTCATGCGAAATAACAGCTCCTTATGCCATTGTTCAGAAGGATTAAAATCACCATTAATATCTTTAGCAATCCACTTAAATATTCTCTCGCAGTTATTGTAAAAATCATGCAAAATAGATCCCTTTAACCTTTTCATTTTGGGGTCAAAGATATATGGTTTTATTTCTTCCTTAAGTATTTCTATATTGCTTAATTCTTTTTCTATCAAACTTTCCAGATCAAATAAACCTTCCATCTGAAAATCTCCCCTCAAATCAATTCACGAAATCTTTCAACATCTGCCAAATTATAAATATCAACCAGAAGCCGACTATACCCGAACCTCCCGCGCCAAATTCGATCTTTAGCAAAATATCTTGTTCCAGTAATGTCAGAAGGATGAATCGTTCCTCCCTCTGTATTATATTTATCTCCAGATTTCCCTGTTGAGTCAGCATATGTACGATCCTTTCTGCCCATATTGAAAACCTGTCATCATCATTCACAAAGAGATCAAGGTCATCTGAAAATCTATGGTGTAGATAAGCCCTGGAAGATGCTGTTCCTCCCGTGAGGTAAAAACCAGTTTCGAGTGCATTGATAATTTTCAAAACCTTATCTTGTAGTGGATAAAGTTTGGTAAAATAATAATCCTTATCCATGACTTATCTTTTCCTGGTGATGAGTTTTTAGCCACTCTACGAGAAAATCAAATCCCCTTTTCCGCCCCTGGGCGCGTATATGTTTTCTAACATGCGGCCAGCGATTGACGATCTCTCGATAACCCAGCAGTCTGACTATTTCCTGATAAGATGCATATTCAAAAAGGCGAATGGTCGCCCATCCTATATCAAGATGGCCCAGGCTTACTTTGCCTGATAGGATATCTTTTAGAGTATCCTCATCAATATCATAATCCCATATGTACGGAAGTTTTGATAACATTTTCTAAGATAACGGCTTCATCTATTTTACTGTTTTACTTACCTCATCGTAATAGCTACTCTCCTTACACATTCAAAAGAATCTCAATCCTCCAAAATCCATAAGGAAATCTATTTTGCTTTGGATGTCACGCTGTTTCATAAATTCCGAGCCTTTTTAATACCCCTTGAATCCTATATCTTTCAAAGAATTTAAGATGTGGTTCTAGTCTATGATATTCTTTCATCACGCCTGTCTCAAACCTTACCCTGAGATCTCTATCGGCCTCATAGATGATCTTTCCCTCTTTTATCACCTGAAACTTGAATAATAGATTCTGGTGATTAAGGATTATAATCTCCACAGGGGCAATATATCCCAGTCTCCTTTCTAATTCATAAGCCAAAAATCCCCTTTCTTTGAACCGATCACCCTCAACTAATAGGGCGAAATCTATGTCGCTATCACCCCTCTCTTTTTCCCTGGCATAGGATCCAAAAAGATAGACGGTCTTGATCGATGGATATGATTGAAGGAGAGGAGGCGCCTCTTTTATCCTTTTTCTTAATTCATCGTTCATCTATTTTCCTCTTCGAAATGACCATCTCTTAATGCCTGTTATGTTTGCATACAGCAGCAAGATGATATTTGCCTGAGTTAAGCAGTTGTGAAGCCCTCCAGGACCTTTTTTGTTAAAACTAGCATGACCAGCCCTGCGATTGCAAGCATATCAGCTAACGGATTGATCTCCTCTGGCGGCTCGGCGGGCGTAAAATATTAAGAGCTGTTCCGAGTTCAGAGTTGAAAACTTAAAAGATTTTAACCCGGAATTAGGAACTAGCAACTCGGAACTTCCCTTTGCTTTGTTTTTTTTAATCCTTGATGATATAGTAGCAAAAATTTGGAGATGTAGTGAATAGCCATTAAGATCAGCAGCGTAACCCATATTCCAGTGATTAGAGTGACTAGAATTTGATGAGGCGGCATATCAAATGAATCAGACCAGGTTTTCTGTTGTTGCCCTGTGGATAGCATGGATAGTCATCGGTTTTTCAGTTGAAACAGATGCAAAAATGGCACTAACCCCTTCCCTCTCGGTTTCAGAAAGGTATAATGATAACCTATTTTTTACTGAAACAAATAAAGATGGCGATTCGTCAACTTCCATTATCCCCTCTGCCACACTTACTTATGAAAGTACGTACATTACCCTTTCCGGCAGGTATCAAGGAAGGTTGGAATATTTTTCAAGCCACCCTGATCTTAACGGGTATAGCCAGGACGCATCAGTCGATCTTAAGCTCCCATTCCTCTCGCGTTTAGCAACGGGCCTTGATATCCGGATTACCGAGAGCGTAACCTACTCGTCAGATCTGCCGGCCTTCTCTTTTAATGAGCAACCGCAGGAGACCAACGAAGGGATCCAGGTACCCAGGACTGATACTGTAAGAAACCGTGCAGGGGCGACTATAAGCTATATCTGGACTCCGCGGTTCAGTACTGCCCTCTCTTATTCAAACCTGATTGTCGGATATCCGACAAGACCTGATTTGCAGGAGCCAATTGTCCATGATTCAAGCCTTCAGATAGGGTACAAGTTGTCGCCAAGTACGCAGTGGAACTTATCATATGGTTTATCAATAACAGACTATCAAACAGACAGAAATGCGGTTTCCGATGTCATTATTCACCGCGTCACTATCGGTGTTGGACATCAATTTAGCTCTACCCTCTCGGTCAACGGGAACGTAGGCATGGCCCGTGAGGTCCTGACTTTCCCTTCTGAGGATAAATCAACTAGCGCTATTTTTGATGTAAATTTTTCAAGGGATTATAATTCAGGCAGATTTACATTGGGGTATTCAAATAGTGTTGGCACAGGCAGCGGACTGACCCCTTCAGTTACCCTTAGCCAGCGTGCCTTTTTCCGGGCCACAGAGACCTTAGATAGGTATGTCTCGGTCTTTGCGCAGATGGGTTTTGGGAGGAATACCTCCATCCCCGATAAAAAAGAACTCTTTATCTTTTCTTATGAGGTAAATACCGGGGTCAACTTGATGATCTTTTCCTGGCTCAACAGCGCCCTTAGTTACTCATATCTTTTCCAGGAATCAAAAGGGAGCACAGGAGATTCAGGCGAGAGGAACATTATAATGCTTACCCTGACAGCCACAGCCCCGGAATGGAAGATCATGAGGTAGGGAAAAACCAGAATACAGAATACAGTAGCCAGAAGACAGAATGAACAAGGAACTCGGAACTATGAACACAGGCTGGATACAGGGCTTGACCGGTATCAAATCTTGATCTATAGTCTATAGCTGTTCCATTCAAAAGATATTGTAACTACTCAGGCGGATAGACTGAAGGCTGAAGACTGAAGGTAAAAACTTAAGAAGGTAGATAGGTTGAGGGCTTTTAGGATACTTCAGTCTTCAGCCTAACTACCTATTAATCAACTATGGAGATGCCAATTCACCGGATTTTGTTTTTGGGATTCCTGTTCATCGCACTTATGCCAATTACGACTGTATTAGCTGAGGATACGGCATTCGTTCGAACCCCGGCTACAGTCTTTGGTCTTAGCGGACTCATCTTCACCCAATCTGCGGATACGTTATCGCCTGAAAAAATAGAGGCGGGACTCAGCGTCACCCACGAGCACAGCAGCAATGATCCGGACTTTACAATTAATGAAGTATCTGCAACGATGGCTCTTGGACTACCGGGTCGGATCGAACTTGCTGTTCATGCCCCCTATATGTTCAACTTCGAAAGCCACGGAGAGGATGATGCCGGCATGGAAGGAGGAGACCTATCGGTCAAGTGGCGATTTTTAGATCAAGATGTGGACCGTGGCCTCCCGGCATTAGGTCTCTCGGTTTCCTACTTTTTCCCTATTGGAAACCAAAGACGCGGGTTTGAACCGGTTGACTCCTGGGGGGTCCAGGCGCTCCTCATCGCCTCGACCCGGGCTAACCTCTCCCGATCATTATACGACTTTTATTATGTCGGCCTTTATGCCGATGGAGGAATCTTTATCCGGGACAGAGGATCTTCGGATGAGGAGAAACATGCCAGAGCCGATCTGGGTCTCCTTTTCCCTCTCACCGATTCCCGGCGGCTTCAGCTCATCCTGGAAGGGAATGCTACTGTGAAGGACCAGGCCCCCTTTGAGGGAAACTATATGGCCATAACCGGCGCCCTTCGATATGTGGCATCCCACATACACTTCTCCGGTGGAATCCAGCACCGCTTTAAGCAGGATTCGGGCATACAAGATACTGACAGATTTGTTTTTCAGACGGGCTATCTGTTCTGATCTCTTGTCCCTCAGAAACAGCCCCGGAATGGAGGACTATTACCAATTTGCCTTCATTCGGCTACCTGAAAAAAATCAGGTTGAGGTTAAGGTGAAGGTTTAGGTTTAGGAACTTCTTAGCCTCAACCTCAGCCTCAGCCTTCTTCGTGCCTCCTCGCCGCCTTGGTATCCTGTTGAATGCGAATTGGTACATGAGGTAGCTAAAAGGGAAGAACATTAGACATTGTATGCAGTTTTTTACCACATCTAACTTAATAACATCCACCCCAGGAGAAAATATTAATAAGATCTGGGTTTTCTCTCCAATAAACCTCCCGATTCAATCTATATAGGACGGCCTCGTAAAAAGTCTGAAAAGGTGGTTTTATGTCATTCTCGTGCAAACGGAAATCCAGTCTTTTCAAGTAGTTATGTGCTCTCTGGATTCTTGCTTTCGCAGGAATGACGACTTTGTGGAAGGGTGTAAAAATGAGGGGGGACTTATTCTGGCTAGGTAATTGCATGCTCTAAACAAGAGGCATATATCGTCTGGTAGGGCTGATTAGCTAATTACCATAATTGCCAATTGTTATTACTGGAAGAGTGGGATCTCAGGAAGATGTCCTTGACAAGACCTCCATGGTACAATAAAATGTATAATGTTTCCATAGAAGAGAATGAAAATTTTTACCATCAGGCCCAGGATAGAAGGTATAGTTATTCCGGTTTTTGGGAGGCAGAGGTGGAAGAGAAAGGCATTTTCCTGGTTTGTAGAGACTTTATCATCCGTAACTATTTAAAGAATTTTATCTCTCATTTTAACAGGCCAGTTTATACATCATCAAATCCTGATAGGTTCATAGAGGAACTTGAGGGCATTAAGTCCTCTGTGTCAATAATTGTTTATGATCTCCCGGGGGCTGGTCCTCATACCTTCGAGTGTCTGGAGGATCTTAAGGCAGCAGGAGATTCCATCCAGGTTGTCCTCCTGGCCGGCCAAATACAGCTTCCGCAGCTTGCTGACCGGCTAGACTCGACTTCATGGTATATTGTGACCAAACCGATCTTTCCTCAAGAGCTTAAGGCCTCGATCCAGGAAGCGTTGATGAAAAAAAGAGGTACAGCTGCAACAATTGCCAAGATAGTTGCTGCACGCATCTCTGATCAGCCGGATAAAAGTAGTTGTTATCATCCTCAGTTACTTCTCGGAACAAGCCGGCATATGAGTGAAGTAAAGATGATTATCGACCAGGTTGCCGGGACTGATGCAACAATTCTGATTCGCGGAGAGAGCGGGACCGGAAAGGAATTGGTTGCCAGAACCATTTATGAATGCTCTAATTATGCCGGCGAGCCTCATGCCGGTAAATCTTTTGTAACGGTACTCTGCCCTGCCATTCCTGAAGGGCTCATTGAAAGCGAACTTTTTGGTCATGAAAAAGGATCATTTACCGGAGCCTTCCGGAGATCCCCCGGTAAATTCGAGATAGCTAATCACGGTACGATCTTCCTTGATGAAATAGGTGATATCCCTTTTGGGCTCCAGTCGAAGTTGCTGCATGTTTTGCAGGGTGGAAAATTTTCGCGGATTGGCGGGGGTGAAGTCAAGGTGGATGTCCGGATAATAGCTGCAACAAATAAAGAACTTGAGAGGTCTGTTTCTGAAGGGACATTCCGGGAAGATCTCTATTACCGGCTTAATGTCGTGGCCATATATCTTCCGCCTTTGCGGGCACGGAAAGACGATATCCCGCTGTTTGCTGAGCTTTTTTTAAAAAAATTCAATGACCAGTTTAATAAGCAATGCCACAACCTAACGCGCTCTACAATCCAGCGCCTTATAGATTATAACTGGCCGGGAAATGTCAGGGAACTGGAAAATCTGATCAAGCGGATTGTAATAATCGGCGATGAAGAGATTGTGCTGAAACAGTATATGAGTGAGGAAAATGGAAAGATGGGACTAAGATCAGCGGCAGATCCCGTTATTACCGGCAGGCCTCTTAACGGGGATTCACTGGAGGCCGTGGAGTGCAAAAGAGGCCTGTCATTTCAACCCCTCAAAATGGTTGCCAAGGAGGCCCAGAAGAAGGCAGAGGCTGAGGTTATCCTGAGGGCATTGGAGTGGACCAGATGGAACCGGAAGGAGGCGGCGCGGCTTCTTAAGATCAGTTATAAAGCCCTTCTTTACAAGATCCGGCAGTGCAATTTGGAGGAGCAGCAGGGATTAGTGGGGCCGCCGCCTGTTGATCCTGTCGATGTTCCCTTATACTATACCGGCAATGATCAACTTGTAAGCAATGAGGAGGCTTAAGGATTTGGTAGGGTTGAATAATCAAACCGGCAATCGCTGGACTCAGCCGCTGGATCAGGCTTTTTTTGAATATCTCCTTGAACTTGAGGTCAGAAAGGCTACCCGTTATCTCTACTATTTCTCGTTATTGGTAGTTAAGTTGGACAAACTCAATTCGGGTGCAGGGAAGGTTAATGAAGAGGCCGTTAGTCAAAAGTTGGCCGACCTGTTACGCGAGGAGATCCGGGGCACAGATCTTTTAGGAAAGAAGATGGATAATAGCTTTTTTATCATACTTAACTATGCAGACATGGATATTGCCGGAAAGGTGGCAAATCGGATACGGGAACGCGTGATGCTTTATACATTTGAGACAGCAACGAAAAAGGAACAGTTAACCGTCAGCATCGGCGTATCCTGTTTTCCCACCAGCGCTAATGATGTAGAAGGATTGGTTCAAAAGGCCGAAGAACAACTGATAAAGGCGGAAAGGAGGGGCGGTAATGTGGTTGGTCTGCCCGAATAAATCTGTAGGTACACTTCTATTGATAGGTGTCTTAACCCTTGTGATGGCAATATTAGATCCGATGCAGTACTTTGTGAAGTCGATTTCCCGGGCACAAGAAAGCCGTAGGCCCGCAGATGTTTTAAAGCATGCAGTGGATGAAGGTTCAAAAGGCGAAGATGAATTTTACATAGGTCCTGAGGATGAACTTGAGATCATGGTCTGGAAGAGTCCAGAGTTGACGAGAAGGGTAACAGTGAGACCCGATGGAAAGATCTCCTTCCCTTTTATACGTGATGTCAATGCGGCAGGCCTGACCACTGCTAAATTGAAGGAGGGAATCACCCAGCGTCTTAAGGAGTATATCACTGAACCGGAGGTCTCGATCTCCGTTATTGCCGTCAACAGCTACTATTTCTTTGTTATGGGAGAGGTCGCAAAGCCCGGCAAATATCCATTGAAGGGAAGGACCACCTTGCTGCAGGCTATTACGCTGGCGGGCGGCTTTACCCCCTTTGCATCCAAAAACAGGATATCGGTCTTTCGTAAAGAGGGTCAAACTGAAAAAAAGATCCCTATTAGGTTTGATGATATCATTTTCAGCGAGACAGCCGAGAAGAATCTGCTTTTGCGGTCAGGAGATACGATCGTAGTCCCCTAAAATAACAAGGATAGGGGTGCGTTATTGCAACAGGAGAATAAATGCTTCCGAAGACATCAGACATCAATATTTGGGATTATATTGAAATTCTTTATAAAAGGATCTGGTATATCATTATTCCTTTTATGGTCTCAGTGGGGGTAGCCGCTGCCCTCTGTTATCTCCTGCCTAAGTCCTACCGTTCCAGCACCCTGATACTTGTAGAGCAACAGAAGGTCCCTGAGAACTATGTGAAATCGAGCGTGTCTTCCAGCATTGAAGATAGGCTTGGCACTATTCGGGAGCAGGTTATGAGCCGTACATTATTGCAGAAGGTCATTGATGAATTTAAGCTCTATAGGGATGAGGCCCAAAAAAAGACACCTGAAGAGATCATAGAGATAATGCGTAAACATTTAGGGATCAACATAGAGAAAGGAAAGAAGAATATCGATGCATTCAGTATCTCCTATGAAGGGGAAGACCCATACTCTGTTATGCAGGTAACAAATAAATTGACCTCACTTTTTATTGAGCAAAACCTGAAGTCCCGCGAAGCATTTGTAATGGGAACTACAACCTTTCTTGATAACGAACTTGAAGGGATCAAGGCCGAGCTTCAAAAGCAGGAGGCAAGCCTCCAGGAGTTTAAGAAAAGATATATGGGTGCGCTCCCGGAGCAGATGACGGCCAATCTCCAGACACTTACCAGGCTTCAGATGGACATGCAAGCTACTACTGATGCCCTGGCCAGGGCTGAAGAAAGAAGGTCAGCGCTTCTTGCCGGTGGAGGTACTGTGGTTGATAGGGACAATATAATTGGTATTGACCCGGAAAATGCCAGGCTGACGCAGATGGAGAGCGGACTTGCTGATCTTAAAAGCCGTTTTACTGATAAACATCCGGAGGTTATTCAAAAGAAAAATGAGATAGAGGAATTAAGGCAGGGCATAATGGCGGCGAAGGCAGAAAGAGAAAAACACCCTGCAGCGCGGACATCGAGGCCTGTCCAATCTCCAGCCGAGGCGGCCCTTCAAAACCAATATGAGGAGATTAATCTTGAGATTGGGCGGCTGAAGGCAAAACAAAAGACCATTGAGAAGCAGACAGCGGAATACCAGGCCAGGGTTGAAAATACCCCTGCCCGGGAACAACAGATGCTTGCCATTCAGCGTGACTACGAAAATACCAAGATCCATTACCAGTCCTTATTAGATAAAAAGTTAAATGCCCGCATATCTGAGAATCTCGAAAAGCGACAACAGGGAGAGCAGTTTCGTATAATGGATCCGGCCAACCTTCCTGTTAAACCTTACAGCCCGGACCAAACGAAGATTATGCTTTTTGGGTTACTGGGCGGGCTTGCGGCAGGGGCAGGGCTAGCCTATCTGAGGGAGATGACTGATACCTCATTTGCCGGACCTGAGGAGCTTGAGGCGGCCCTTCAATTGCCTGTCCTGGCAGCCATTCCAAACATCTCTATGGCGTTGAAGAAGGAGAGGAAGGCAGGGTGATAAGCGGATTAGATGACAGCATTGTGACGATCAGCCATTCAGGCTCCGCAGTGGCCGAGCAATATCGAATCCTATGTGCAAGGGTAGACAGGCTTTCCCGTGAACATGGGTATAAAACTATTGCACTGACAAGCTCAGTAAAGGGAGAGGGTAAAACGCTCACATCCGTGAATCTTGCCTTCTCAATGGCAAAGGACCTTGGAAAACACGTATTGCTTGTGGAGGCAGATTTTAGGAACACAAGTCTTACGCGGCTTGTCAACAGACCCAAATCCAAGGGGTTCCTTGATCTGCTATCTAACGGCACAGGCATTGAATCTGTAAAGCAGCCTTACCTGAATGATAGGCTGGGCATTGTAACGGCGGGAAAGCTAACACCCGAGGCACTGAAGCTTTTTGCCTCAGAAAGGACTAAGGAGATTATTCAGGAGGCAAGGAAGGATTATGACTATATCTTTTTTGATCTCCCCCCGATTTTAGCTACAGCAGATGCAAATATTATTGCTGAATGGGTAGATGGTGTCATCCTGGTTGTAAGGGCCGGGGAAACCCCTAGGGATATTGTAAAAAAGGCCCTTGCCGGGTCTACCAAGGTAATTGGCGTAGTCCTGAACGATGTTAAAACATATTCTTCCTATTATTATTACTATAATACAAAATGACAAAATTATTTAACTGAAAAATATTATGCCATCGAGACTTTCAAGCTTATCCTTTAAACAGATTAGTTATTCCCTTGTTGAGAATCTACTGATCCTCGTCTGCGTCTTTTTGGCCGTGGCTATCCGTTTCTCCCTCTCAGCAGACCAGGTCCTGGGATACGAATTTGTCTTTTTTAAGTCCCTGCTCATTGCTTCTGTGTGCCAGTTTAGTTTTTACTACCATGATCTCTATGCTATCCACTTTGAAAGCCGCTGGCAAGACTGGCTGCTTGGCTTTACACAATCACTTGCGGCAAGCTCTATAATCCTGGCTGTCTTATATTACCTCTTTCCGTCCCTTATCATAGGCAGGGGGATCTTTCTTCTGACAATAATCCTCCTGCCGGCTGTTCTGATACCCTGGAGGTTTGTTTATTTCAGGTTGTTACGGATCAAGCCGATGCAGGAGAATCTCCTGATTATCGGGTCCGGCCAGGCTGCCAGGATAATGGGTGAACTGGTCTATACCGAACATAAGGACAAATATAATATATTGGGATTTCTCGATGAAGACCCTGCCAGGATCGGGGAGAGGGTGATCAACCCCGGAATCATAGGTACCTATGACGGCCTGAGTAAGATCATGGAAGCCCACCCTATCAACAGGATAATCGTTGCTGTGCAAGATCGGAGAGGAAAATTGCCTGTGTCAGATCTGCTCCGGTATAAGTTTCAGGGGGTTACTATTGAGGAGAGCGAGACTTTTTATGAACGACTGGCAGGAAAGATCCTGGTGGAGAGCATAAAGCCGAGCTGGTTTATATTCTCTTCCGGATTTCGGCGCTTTAGGATTCTGAAGCTGATGAAACGGGGGATGGATCTGATCCTTTCAACAACAACGCTGTTAGTTACATTGCCTCTGTTTATATTTATTGCGGTTGCCGTCAAATTAGAATCCTTTGGCCCGGTATTTTTCAGACAGGAACGGGTGGGCGAGAATGAAGAGATTTTTGTCCTGCTGAAATTCCGGTCAATGCGTAATGATGCCGAGTCAGAGACAGGGCCTCTCTGGGCAAGCAGAGACGATTCCAGGATTACAAGGGTTGGGAATTTTCTCAGAAGGTCGAGGCTGGACGAATTGCCCCAGTTAATAAATGTTATAAAGGGCGACATGAGTTTTGTTGGACCGAGGCCGGAGCGGCCATATTTTGTAGAAAGATTAAAAAAGCAGATCCCATACTATATGCTCCGTCATACATTGAAACCTGGTATAACCGGTTGGGCGCAGATCAGATATTCTTACGGGGCCTCTGTGGAGGATGCGCTGGAAAAGCTTCAATACGATCTGTTTTACATTAAAAATCTGTCATTCTGGCTGGATATTACTATAATTTCTGAGACCATCAAGATTGTGTTATTGCAAAGGGGTTCGCGATAAGACCCCCTCTGTCTTCCCATAGGAATTCTATTCTAAATTAATTTTAAAATAGTATGTTTGTTCGGGGCCCTAAAGCTTGCTAATTTAAATATTTTTAATATATTATATAAAAATGCCTATTGAGGTAGATAATATATGAGTTCTTTAATGAGCGGCCTCAGGAAGAAGGTGATCCTCTCGTTGTTGATCGTCGGATCACTCCCCCTTATCATCGGGCTTCTGCTTGCATATATAAGGGGAACATACGAACTAAGAAATACCATTGGTCACAACTTTGAGGGGCTTGCCGGTGAGGTTGCTCATAAGACTGATCTGATCATAGCCAAAGAGTTAGGCGAGTTACAGCATTATACCTCCTCGTTGGATCTGATCAGGGTGATTGAGACATCTAATAAGACCTACAATGGTTTAAGCCCCTCTGAAATAGAAAAGCGGCTCAAGGAAGGCGAGGCGACCTGGAATGCTGAAAAGAATCCAGGGGTTCACCCCAAGGGGATCCTTGGAAACCTGGGGTCCAGATACCTTGTAAAATCTACTATAGTTGAAAACAAGGAGAAGATAAACGCTGCCCTGTTTGCAACGGATAAGATGGGGGCGGTTGTCGCAAGCATAAATGGATATCCTAAATATTTAAACTCTGAGGAGGAGTGGTGGAAGAAGACTTACAACGAGGGAAACGGGAAGGTATACCTTGGCAATGAGTATTTTGATGAGGCTGCAAAGGCCCACGTGTGGGAAGTCACCATCCCTGTCATCAATGAAGAAAACAACCAGGTTATAGGTACCCTCAAGGCAGTACTAAAGATCAATGAATTCTTCCAGCCTTCTATATTCCGTATCAGATTTGGCAAGACAGGCCATGCGATGCTGGTCGACTCGGAGGGAAAGGTTATCATCTGTCCTGTGCTGCCTACAGGGGCCCATATTGCCGATAAGCAGCTAATAAGTTTAGTTACATCACCTCACCAAGGTTGGATAAAGGCAGAGAACGATGCGCATGGCGGAAAAAACTCTATAGTAGGATTTGCCCCTATTGAGGATACGAATCAGGTCCTGAAAGGATCTGTGGGGAAAAGCTGGCATAGTTTTATCAGGCAGGACCCAAAGGAGCTTTATAGCCCCCTCTACACCATGCTCCGTGATGTAATCATATACGGTGTCCTCCTGATCGGGGTCATTATAACAGCAGGGCTGATCATGTCTGAGAGGCTTGTCCAGCCGATCAAGGCGCTCCAGGAGGGCGCAGAGATTATAGGAAGGGGTAATCTGGATCATCACCTTACCATTACAACAAATGATGAGATAGGGGTGCTTGGGGATAAGTTTAATGAGATGACAAAAAAATTAAAGAGATCCTATCTGGAAATTGAGGATAGCCTTGAGAAGTTAAAGGAGATGGATAAGTTTAAATCGGAATTCATATCCTTGGTAAGCCATGAGTTAAGGACCCCCCTTACATCCATTATCGGATTCTCAGAGCTGTTGATAGACAGGGTGCCGGGCGAGATAAATATGGTGCAGGAAGAATATATAAAAAATGTCCAGTCCAGCGGTCAGCAGCTCCTAGAGATCATAAATAACCTCCTGGATATTTCAAAGCTCCAGGCCGGAAAACTTGAGCTTGTCTTAAGCGACTTCGATATCGGGGGACTCATATCAGAGATAGAGGGCAGTGTCATGCCCTTGATAAACAGGAAGGAACTTAACTTTGAGAACAGCATTGAAGACGGCATCCCGATGATCTATGCCGATCGGGCCAAGATAAAACAGACACTATTAAACCTGATCTCTAATGCCATAAAGTTTACCCCCAAGGGTGGTTTTGTCAGGATTGATGTGACCGGGATTGTTGTGCAGGAAAGGCCTATGCTGCAAATATCTGTGGCTGATACCGGAGTGGGTATAGCAGCGGAGGACAGGACCAAGATATTTGAGGAATTCAGACAGGTGGACAGCACCTATGCAAGGGAATACCCCGGAACCGGACTAGGACTCTCTATTGCAAAGAGATTCGTAGAGATGCACGGGGGTTTTATATGGGTGGAGAGCAGGCCCGGGGAGGGGAGCGCCTTTTCCTTCAGGATCCCTGTAAAGGCAGAGAAGCCGGCCGCTTCAAAGATAGATAGCACGCAGGTTAAAGAAACAGGGACAAGGGCTATAGAAGGCCAAAGTTCAAATGTCAAAATTCAAAGTTCAAATGATAGTGATGCGCCCCAGATACTTGTTGTGGAGGATGACTTAAAGACGAGCAAGCTCATGGGTCTGTATCTGACACAGAGCGGTTATAGGGTGATCTATGCCTATGATGGTGTGGAGGCAGTAGAGCGAGCAAAGGAGCATAGGCCCTTTGCCATAACGCTCGACATAATGATCCCTAACAAAGATGGCTGGCAGGTCTTGAGGGAGCTTAAGGGCCTTACCGAGACTAAGGATATCCCTGTAATTATTGTCTCCATCATAAACGATAAAGAGATGGGGTTTTTCCTTGGGGCGGCAGACTATCTGGCAAAACCGATAGACAAAAAGAAGCTCCTGGAGTCTCTGAAGAATAAGAGCTTCACTACAAAGGTAAAAAAGAAGCCTGTAAGCATATTGGCGATCGATGACGATCCTCAAATCTTAATGCTGCTGGAATCTATGCTGGGGGCAGAAGGGTTTGGTGTTGTTAAGGCATCAAGCGGGGAGGAGGGATATAATACAGCCGTTGAGATCCAGCCGGACATTATAATCCTGGATCTTCTAATGCCGGATATAAATGGATTTGAAATACTAAGGAGGCTGAAAGGACATCCGACAACAAAGGGGATACCTGTGATTATATTGACTGCAAAGGAGCTGACCTCTGATGACAGACGTTTGCTGAACGGCAAGATTATGGAGGTTGTTACCAAGAGCGGATCGCTAAGAGAAGACCTTGTAAATGAGATCAAGAGGTTTGAGAAGCTTTATCCTGACAAGGGGGGGATGATAGACGGTCTAACAGGTCTATACAATGAAAGATACCTTAGGAACCGTTTAAATGAGGAGATAGCGAGATACGGCAGGTTTAAAAGGCCATTTTCAATGATAATCATGAATATAGATGAATTCAGGCATTATAATGAGGTCAATGGGACAGAGGAGGGAGATAAAGTATTGAAGGAATTGGCCGATCTAATAAAGAAGAACACAAGGGCCCAAAATTCCGTCTGCAGGCGCGGGGGATCTTCATTTGCCATTGTGTTGACAGAGACCTACATTGATACAGCCTTTCAGGTAGCGGAAAAACTGAAAGATTTAATAGAATATCATCATTTCCCGCACAGGGAGAAACAGCCTGCCGGCAGGCTTACTATTGCCGCAGGGGTTGCAAGTTTTAATGATGATATAGGAACATCTGATAGGCTCATAGTAAAGGCGCAAAAGGCGGCAGACGATGCCAGGACTGGAAGCGGCAACAGGGTAATAAAGTCCGTGTGAGTATAGATTATGCGGGATAAAAAGATCCTAATTGTAGATGATGAGCTATTTGTCAGGGAGCTCATAAAGATTAAACTCAAGCTTTATGGGTTTGAGATCATCGAAGGGTCGAACGGTCTTGAGGCAATAGAGTTGGCTGTTAGAGAGAAACCTGACCTTATCCTCCTTGACTTGATGATGCCCAAGATGGATGGTTTTGAGGCATGCGAGAGGCTAAAGGCAGATCCTAAGACTGCGCTGATACCTATTCTTATCCTTACCGCAAGGGGGGAGCAGGCATTTAAAGAAAAGGGAGAGGCTGTGGGCGCCGTAGGCATAGTCACAAAACCTTTCAGTCCGCAAAAATTGGCCGAGATGGTTATGGATGTCTTAAATAAAGGCCAGGGGGTAAGGGATTAAGGGGGTAAGGATTATGTAGGGGCAGGCCCCCGTGCCTGCCCTGAAGGGATTAAGGGAGGTAAATCAAAATGGGCGGAGAATCATCCTTTGATATTGTCTCCAAGATAGACATGCAGGAGATGAAGAACGCGGTCGATCAGACATTAAAGGAGATCGGCCAGCGATTTGACCTAAAAGATAGCAGGAGCGAAATAATCCTTGAAGAGAATGAAATAACCCTCATATCTTCCGACGAGTATAAACTCAAGGCAGTAGTTGATATCCTGCAGTCAAAGATGGTGAAGAGAGGCATTTCGTTAAAGGCCATAACCCTGGAAAATTTGGAGGATGCCCTGGGCGGAAGGAAGAGGCAGAAGATATCCCTCCAGCAGGGAATACCAATTGAGGCTGCAAGGGAGATAGTAAAGGAGATAAAGGGTGGAAAATTCAAGGTACAGGCACAGATACAAGGGGATCAGGTAAGGGTATCTTCAAAGAGCAAGGATGAACTTCAGACAGTAATCACCTTCCTCAAGGAGAAAGACTTTAAGATCCATATGCAGTTTGTAAATTATCGGTAAATCAAATCTAGGAGAACCAATTTAATCATGACGACAGAGAATATAAGAAATATTGCTATTATTGCCCATGTAGACCATGGCAAGACGACCCTTCTTGATGGAATGCTGAAACAGGGAGGCATATTCCGCGCTAATGAAAGGGTACAGGAGAGGGTCATGGATAATATTGACCTTGAGCGGGAACGCGGAATCACCATAATGGCGAAAAATACAGCAGTTGCGTATAAGGGGATAAAGATAAATATAGTTGATACGCCGGGGCATGCTGATTTCGGAGGAGAGGTGGAAAGGACCCTGAAGATGGTTGATGGGGTGTTGCTGCTGGTTGACGCATCTGAGGGGCCGTTGCCGCAGACAAGGTTTGTCCTCAAAAAGGCGCTTGAACTCAAATTGCCGCCGCTTCTTGTGATAAACAAGATTGACAGGGCAGATGCCAGGATTCAAGAGGTATTAAACGAGGTATATGACCTCTTTATTGACCTTGATGCCGATGAAGACCAGCTGGATTTTCCCATAGTTTATACAAATGCAAAGATGGGGATTGCAAAAGCTGATCTTGATGATGCTTCAGAAAACCTTCAGCCCCTCTTTGACCTCATCCTCAAAACCATACCTGCCCCTGAAGGCGATAAAGATGGGGTTTTACAGATCCTTGTCACAAATATAGACTATAACGATTATGTGGGCAGGCTCGCCATAGGAAGGATCTTTTCAGGGACAGTAAAGTCCGCTGACCCTGTGTCCGTGATAGACGACAAGGGCGCGGCAGTGAAGACAAAGATAACATCAATTTATACCTTCCAGGGACTTGACAGGATGGATGCAAAAGAGGCATCGGCAGGCGATATTGTAGCCCTTGCCGGAATAGAAGGGATAAACATCGGAGATACAATCACCGACGCGGAGAGGCCGGCTCCCCTACCTAGAATAAAGGTTGATGAACCTACCATATCCATGATCTTTTCAGTCAATACATCGCCCTTTGCCGGAAAGGAAGGAAAGTTAGTTACATCGAGGAACTTAAGGGAAAGGCTGCAAAAAGAACTCCTTTATAATGTTGCCATCAGGGTGGAATTTGATAATACAGACTCCTTCAAGGTAATGGGACGCGGTGAATTACAGCTCTCAATTATTATTGAAATGATGAGGAGGGAAGGATATGAGCTTACTGTATCCATGCCCGAGACTATAACAAAGCAAGCAAACGGCGCCCTGCATGAACCGATGGAACTCCTTGTCATAGATGTGCCGGAAGAATTTGTCGGTGTAGTCACTCAGCAGATAGGGATGAGGAAGGGCAGGATGCAAAAGATGCAGAATAACGGTCATGGAAGGGTGAGGATTGAATACAGGATACCCTCGAGGGGATTGATAGGTTTTAGGTCTCAGTTCTTAACAGACACGAAAGGCACAGGACTCCTAAACCACCTGTTTGACGGGTACGAACCGTGGCATGGTCCAATGTCGAAGAGACAGACAGGGGCCCTTGTTGCGGACAGACAAGGAAATTCCACCATCTATGCGCTCTTTCATCTCCAGCCAAGGGGGACGATCTTCATAAAGGAAAATACACCTGTTTATGAAGGTATGATAGTCGGAGAAAACTCGAGGGATAATGACCTTGCCGTGAATGTAACTAAGGAAAAGAAACTCACGAATATGCGCGCCGCAGGCTCTGATGATCTCGTACAGCTTGTCCCGCCCAAGATAATGAGCCTTGAGCAGGCAATAGAGTTCATAAAGGAAGACGAGCTTGTTGAGGTAACGCCTCAGTCCATAAGATTGAGGAAAGGGGCATTGAACTCTAATAAAAGGCCAAAGACTTAGCCCTTCTTCGGAACCCTTTCCCAGTCTTCAAGAAACTTCTTTATCCCTATATCGGTAAGGGGATGCCTTAGTAGCTGCTGAATGACATTGAAAGGTACCGTTGCGATATCGGCGCCTGCCATAGCCGAATCTACCAGATGGAGCGGATTCCTTACGCTCGCCACGATTACCTCTACGGCAAAGTCATAGTTATCAAATATGGTAAGTATCTCTCCTACCAGGTCCATCCCAACATGGCTTATATCATCAAGCCTCCCGACAAATGGGCTCACATATGCAGCGCCCGCCTTTGCTGCCAGGAGGGCCTGGGAGGATGAGAAGATCAGTGTGGTATTTATCCTGATCCCTTCTTTGGATAGGATCTTGATCGCCTTTAACCCCTCATAGCAGACAGGTATCTTGACTACTATATTCTTGTGGATCTTGGCAAGCTTCCTTCCCTCGGCCACCATGGCATCTGTCTCTGTTGATATCGCCTCTACACTTATGGGGCCATCTACAATGGCACAGATCTCCTCAACCAGTTCCTTAAAATCTCTCCCCTCCTTTGCCACGAGGGATGGGTTTGTAGTAACCCCGTCTATAACCCCAAGATCATTGGCCTCCCTTATTTCTTTAGTATTGGCTGTATCGATAAAGATCTTCATGTCTGCCTCCGATTATAAAAGAAAACTAATATATCACCTTTCCAAAAAAATCCATCGCCCGTTTTAGCTCTTTATGATCTTTTGCATGCTCTTCGATCGGTATACCCTTTAGCGTGGCATCCCATGCCTGGCGGACAGACCTTGCCCCGGCCTCTGCCCCGTCCGGATGGGCATATACACCTGCGCCTGAGAGGTGGAGAAAGTCGACATGCCCCATCTTCCTGTAATTGACAGGGGCCTTTCCTGCCCATTGGCCGCCGGAGCTGACAGGTACTGATGCCTTAATATTATGGAGGTCAAGGACGCACCCCCTCATGCTCATGAGCACCTCATCATCAGATTCGTAGAGTTTTCCCTGTATGGCGCCTATATGGGTCTGATCCGCGCCTGCAAGCCTGAAGAGCTTTGTCAGGGCTAAAAAACTCATACCTAGATATGGAGATCTGGCCCACATCGGGGCAAAGTCCCTATGGCAGTGGATCGGTACCTTTGTGTATTCTGCAAGCTCCCTCATTGCCTCAAGCCCTGCTGTGGCCACATTTATCATTACACAGTTTCCGCCATTTTCCACAACTATATCATGGAGCTTTTTTATCCTGTCCATCCTGTCGGTGATATTAAATGCATACATCGTCTCCTCGCCCGTCTCCTCGCGAGCCTCCTTAAGTCTCTTAACCACCTTTTTCACCCGCTCTTCTATGCCGTTATAAGCGGTATCTCCGAGGAGTTCGTCATCCTTTATGAAGTCAAGCCCCCCTTTGGCCCCTTCATATGCAAGCTGGGCAAGCTGATCGGCATTGATCCCTACGCATGGTTTTATGATTGCCCCAACAAACGGCCTGTCATAGACCTTCAGTATATCCCTGCAACCCTTTATCCCGAATCCGGGACCAGGGAAATATTTTAGAAATTCCTTTGGAAACTCGAGATCAATCAGTTTTATGGCAGTAAATGCACCCATCTCATAGAGATTTCCCGCTACCGCAGAGAGGAGATTTGGAATCTTGGGCCCGAAATTTATGTGAGGAAATGCAAGACGGAGGATAGCGGAGTTGAACCTGGCCTCCCCTTCTCTCTTCCCTTTGAAATCATCCATCACGGTTGCTGACGGGAGATGGGCTACCCTGACATCGACCGGGACAGGATAGATACCGGCTATCTTGATCCCATGTTTTTCCCTTACATCATCGGTCTCGTAGCCTACCCTCCGCCACGTACCGGTCGACTGCTCTGCAGCAAAGGCATTAGCTGCCTCATAGAGATCCATCGGCGTCTCAAGATAATATGTGGCATAGATATAATCATTATCATTGATAGTCTCCGGAAGCCTAAAAAAATCGGATATCCCCACCTTTTCTCCTTTCATAGTAATCTAACCTATACCTTTGCCTTAAACTTATTTGAACACTCTTTGCTGCAAAAAAAATGGACCTTTCCGCTGATCACCTCTTTAATCGCCGACTCCTTTGGAATAAAGGTATTGCAATAAAGATCCTGCACCATATCAGATCCAATATCCGCGGCCCTGGTCCTGGAGCGGATCTTATCTGCTGAACTCCTTGGCCTGGGCTCAAGGAGACTCTTTATAAGCAAATAGGCAGACATAATGAGGATCAGGTAGAATATTGCCCGCATATCGTCCCTCTTAATCTCCGCTCCGGATCATTTTTCACCCGGCTGCTCTTTCCCGGTTGTCCCGGATCTCTTTAATTCTGCTACCTTTTTTTGTAATTCCTGAGAGAATCCGCTGCCGGGGTTATAGCTTATCAGTTCTTCCCACGCCTTAATCGCCCCACCAGGATCCCTCTTGTCATTTAAGAGTATAACTCCAAGATTATAGAGGGCTGTCTCATGCCTTGGATTAATGGAGAGCACTTTTTTGAGTTCTGACAGGGCATTATCAATCTTACCGGTATACTTGTAGACAGATGCCAGGTCGGTTCCCACCAAAGGGTTCTTCGGATCGATCTCAAGCGCCCTTATGTAAAGCTCCCCGGCCTTGTCGTACCGCTTCATGTCGTAATTGGCATTCCCCAGTACTATCAAAGCCTCGAGGTCCTTTGGGTTTTTATCGAGCCTCTCCCTGTAATCGTGTATTTTTGCCATTATCCTTTCGGCCTGCTCTATATTCTTATCCTTCTTCCCTTCCTCAGCAGTGGCCGGCAAGACCGGGTTGGAGGGGTTAGATTGGGCAGAACGCTTATCCTCTTTTTTTGCGCAACCCAAAAACAGCAAAAGGATAGTGAGACATATTAAATATCTTGTTCTCATCTTTTTTCCCTCAACCTTAGCCTGAGCCTTAACCTTCCTCGAATCTTAAACGCTGATCTCCATAAGGTCATCTACAGTAAAGATGGCATCAAGTTCATACCCCATTCCTTCGATGTTCTTTCTCGCTCCTTCTTTTCTGTCTACAAGGGTTATGACCTTCATTATTTTTAGTCCCTCATCCTCTAATACCTTTATTGCCTTCATGGCAGAGCCGCCTGAGGTCATTACATCATCCACTACCACGACTGATCCCCCCGGCTTTAGATCCCCTTCGATCCATCTCACAGTCCCATGGGATTTTGGCTCCTTCCTTACTACAAATGCCGGGATAGGATGGTTGTTGATATAGCTGACAAGGGAGACCGATAGGGCTATCGGGTCCGCACCAAGGGTCAATCCCCCTATCCCGTCAACGTTTGTTGCCTTAATCTTATCAAAGACGATATTTCCAATAAGGTATGCCCCTTTTGGAGAGAGGGTGGTCTTCTTGCAGTCTATGTAGTAGTTGCTCTTTTTGCCGGAGGATAGCACAAAGATAGAATCGCTGCTTAATATAAACGATTTTTCATACAGGAGCTCCAGCAGCTCCTTCTTTAATTCTTGCAGATTTCTTTCCATTGGATGATCAGAGTATATCAGATTTTAATATATATAGTACTATTTCCAGGGGCTTGCGTCGCCCCCTCCACCGGCAAAGCCGGATGGAGCGCTTCGGCTGAGCTCAGCGTCGAAGCCCTCCCCCTCAACGCTCGCTTTGCTCGCTGGTTAACTACGACCGCCCTTCTGTTACCTTCTCTTTGCAGTAAGGGCAGATTATCCATTCAGGCTGAAGCGGTTTTCCGCATGATGCACAGTGGTGTGCCGCAGATGTCCCGCAGTAGGGACATGCCAGGAAGTCGATGTGGATATATCTGCTGCATTTGTGGCATATTGACTGAAGCTCCTCTTCTGCCTCAATAACCCTTACAAGTTCTTCAACAGTTGTAATCCCCTCTCTGACCTTATTCAGGCCATCTTCACCAAGAGAAGACATCTTCTCTGCGAGCGCTGCTGCCCTAATATCCTGCTCAGAGGCATTTGCACTGATCATCTCCCTTAACCTGGTAGTTAATATCAATATCTCGAATAGACCGGATCTTCCCTGATATCCTGTGTAATTACAGTAGCTACAACCCTTTCCATAATAGAAGGTTATATTCTTTAAGGCATCCCGGGGGATATTGAGGCTTATCAGACTTTCTTCCGATGGCTTGGTGGGTTCCTTGCACTTTGGGCAAACACACCTGACAAGGCGCTGGGCTATAACACCTACCAGGAGGGAGGCCACAAGAAAACGGGGGATCCCAATGTCAATAAGCCTGGTAATTGTCGATGGTGCATCCCCTGTATGAAGAGTAGAAAGGACGAGATGACCTGTGATTGCTGCACGAAAGGCTATCTCAGCCGTCTCCGCATCCCGTATCTCTCCTATAAGGATGACATTCGGGTCCTGCCTTAAGATCGATTTTAAGCATCTGGCAAATGTGAGTCCTATGTCCGGATTCACCTGTGTCTGGTTTATCCCTTCAATGCTATATTCTATCGGGTCCTCAACTGTCAGGATATTTGTAGTCTCCGATTTTATCCGGTTAATCATAGAGTAGAGAGATGTAGTCTTTCCGCTACCAGTAGGTCCCGTAACGAGGATAAGGCCCTTTCTTCTCCTTATAAGGGAACTTAATAAGACCAGGTCCTTCTTTGATAAACCCAGTGTCTCAGGGGTGATGATTTGCCTGCTCTGATCAAGAATTCTTATAACGACCTTTTCTCCATACTGAGTGGGGAGGCAGGAGATGCGGAGGTCAATCTCTCTATGATCAGATCTCACCCTGACAGCCCCATCCTGGGGCATCCTTCTCTCGGAAATATCAAGGTTTGCCAGGACCTTAATTCTAGATATCAGCGGGTTCTGTACCCATTTCGGAAGCTGCATCTGCTCATCTAACAAACCGTCTATCCTGCATCTTACCTTCAGACCCTTGAGGGATGGTTCTATGTGGATATCAGATGCCCTGGATTTTATTGCCCTGGTCATGATCAGGTTTGCAAGTTTAATGATAGGCGCTAATCTGGCCCTTTCCTCAATGGTCTTTATCTCGTCAGTTGTGGTGATATCCGGGATGATCTGCAATATAGAGTCATTGAAGTTTTGCTGGGACTCCTGAACTATGTTTTCAAGTGATGTATCCAGGTAGTTTCTCTCGATGGTGTTAAGTATCTCCCTTTTCGAGGCTATCATGGGATTAATTTCCAGTCCGCTATGAAATCCAAGGTCCCTTATCGACTCGTAATCAAGTGGGTCGACCATCGACACAGTGAGACATTTATTTTTGATGCTTATAGGTATGGCAAGGTGTTTCCTGGCGAGCGACTCGGGAATCATCAATAAGGCCTCAGGTTCCAATTCAACCTCGTTTAAATCGACATATTTGTATCCGAGCTGGGAGGCAAGTGTTTGGGCTATCATGAGTTCAGAGACGAGCCCCTGGTTTGTTAGTATCTCGCCGAGTCTCTTTCCGGTCTTTTTCTGTTCACCAAGGGCCTTATCGAGCCCTTCCTTTGTAATCAGGCCCACCTCAAAGAGGAGGTCTCCAAGCCGTTTCTTACTGTGAGGTCTGCCCTTGTTTGCCGGTTTTGATTCTGCCACTTTTTTGCTCTTAAACGATTACCTAAACCTGATCAGAATATTAGAAATATAGATCAATAGATAACGTTTAGTCAAGGCAGAGTTTTAAAGGGCAGACTATGCCCAAAAAGTACTTGACAAGGCGCTGTTTTGACTGCTATTTTTAATCTCTAAAGTTACATCTTTAGGTCCCTAGTATATTATGAAGATAGCTGTTACAGGAAAAGGCGGTGTAGGTAAGACTACCTTTGCTGCCATTCTGGCAAAACTTTATGCAGAAGAGGGCAGAACGGTCCTTGCGGTTGATGCCGATCCTGATGCCAACCTGGCGTCAGCAATAGGTATCCCGCCGGATGAACGGTCCAATATAGTCTCATTAATAGACATGAAGGATCTAATAGAGGAGAGGACAGGGACAAAGGTCGGCTCCATGGGCGGGATATTTAAACTTAATCCAAAGGTAGATGACCTGCCGGAGACCCTATGCTATCGCCATAACGGGATAAGGCTTCTGGTCATGGGAAAGTCAAAGGAAGGGGGGTCTGGATGTTATTGCCCGGAAAACACCCTTTTAAGGAGCCTGATGAGCCATTTGATCCTGGAAAGAGAAGACGTGGTGATTATGGATATGGAGCCGGGGATAGAACATATCACCAGGGGGACAGCCAATGGAGTGGATGCCTTTATTGTTGTTGTCGAGCCCGGGATGAGGTCGATCCAGACTGCCATGCAGATAGACAGGCTTGCCCTGGATATAGGAGTGGAGTCTGTGCTGGCAGTAGGAAATAAGATACAGAGGGAGGGAGATAAAGGGATAATCTGCAATGCCTTATCCGGCATAGAGGTCGTAGGGTTTATCTCCTACTATCAAGAGGCAATTAATGCTGACCTTGCAGGCGCATCTGCTTTTTCCACCTCAAACAGGATGATTGAAGAGATAAAAGGGATAAAGGGTCTTCTTGAGAGCAGGGCAGTCTGTCAATGAAGTCTTAGCCGAAAAGGCCAGGCTGAGAAAGGAGATTCTGGGAAAGAGGAGTCTCATCTCTCCTGAAGTAAGGGCACAGAAAAGCCTGGCTATTATGAAGAGGCTTTTTAAGCTGGACGAATTTAAATCTGCGCGCATACTACATATTTTTGTATCCTTTCGGAGTGAGGTATCCACCGAATTGATAATTAAGGAGAGCCTCAAGAGAGGGAAGAGGGTTGTTGTGCCGATAACAGACCATAAGGCAAGGAGGCTTTTCCTCTCTGAGATAGAAGATTACGATCTGGACTTAAGACCAGGCCACTGGGGGATTCTTGAACCAAAAAAGGAGGCCATAAGGTTTATAGATCCGGGCCATCTTGACTTGATACTTGCGCCTGGAGTTGCCTTTGATGCATCCTGCCGCAGACTTGGCCATGGGGCAGGATATTATGACAGACTCCTGGCCGGTTTAAAGACCATTCCTTTGACTATCGGGCTTGCCTATGAGATGCAGATAACCGATGATGTGCCGGTTATGGAATATGACGTTAAAATAGATGGAGTTATAACTGAGGATAGATTAATTAAGGCTAACGGCTCAAGGTTCAGAAAAACTTAATATTTTGACCTTAGATTTTGGTGTTTTGAGTATGGATCTAAAGAAGATAGAAGAGGGGGTAAGGATAATACTGGAAGGGATAGGCGAGGACGTCAGGCGCCCTGGCCTTAGGGATACCCCCAAAAGGGTCGCGAGGATGTACGAAGAGATCTTTGCGGGCCTTGACGGATCGGCAGAGGTGCTATTAAAGCCGATTAAGGGCGAGAGCCATGACGAGATGATCCTTGTTAAGGATATCCCCTTTTTTTCAGTATGTGAACATCACCTTGTTCCATTCTTCGGCAAGGCCCATATAGCCTACCTTCCTAATGAAGGGAGGATGGTTGGTTTAAGCAAGCTGGCGAGGGCCCTTGAACTTTTAGCTAAAAGACCGCAGGTACAGGAGAGACTAACAAGTCAGCTTGCCGATATGATAGTTGACAATCTGAAGCCGAAGGGGGCTATGGTAGTTATAAATGCTGAACACCTGTGCATGTCTATGCGGGGTGTGAAAAAACCCGGGTCGAAGACCATAACATCTGCTGTAAGGGGTATGTTCAAGACGTCTACCTCTACAAGGGCAGAGATGCTGGATCTGATGAGGGGGGAGGGCGGATGATGGCCGGCATTATTGACGGTAAGGCTGTAGCATCAGAGATAAGGACAAAGATAAAGAAAGATGTGGAACAGTTAAGGTCAAAGGGGATTGTGCCGGGACTTGCCGCCGTGCTGGTAGGAGATAATCCGGCATCCCAGGTATATGTCAGAAATAAAAGGAAGGCATGTGAAGAGGCGGGAATCTATTCGGAAGAACATAAACTACCTGCTGACCTTAAACAGGAAGAGCTCGTCAAACTGATCAATGATCTCAATATTAACAAGAAGATAAACGGCATCCTGATACAGCTTCCTCTTCCCAAACATATAGACTCCAAGGTGATTCTGGAGTGTGTATCACCTGATAAGGATGTCGATGGATTTCATCCCTACAATGTAGGGAGGCTTACAGTAGGAGATCCCATCTTTTCTCCATGCACCCCCCATGGGGTGATAGTGCTGCTGGAACATTACGGGATTAAGATGGATGGAATGAATGCAGTAGTTGTTGGCAGGAGCAATATCGTTGGAAAACCTGTTGCCCTTATGCTTATAAACAGGAATGCAACCGTAACTGTTTGTCATTCCAGGACAAAAGACCTTGAAGAGAGATGCAGGAAGGCTGATATCCTGATTGTGGCTGCCGGCAGGTCCAGGATGATCAGGGGTGATATGGTGAAGGAGGGCGCCGTGGTAGTGGATGTGGGGATCAACAGGGAGGATAATGGCGGTCTTGTTGGGGATGTGGATTTTGAAGAGGTATCAAAGAGGGCCGGATGGATAACGCCGGTGCCCGGAGGGGTCGGCCCTATGACTATCGCTATACTTCTCAAGAATACAGTAGAGTCAGCAAAGAGGGCCGCAGGCCTTATCTGATTATTTATGAGGTTTTAGATGATAATAACAAGCCCGAAGGAATTTAAGGATATAATCAAGGCGCTGGCAAAGGCCAGGAAGGTCTTTCTTATAGGCTGCAGTGAGTGCGCGGCCCTATGTGGAACGGGTGACGAGAAGGCGCTTGAAGTCATGAAGGAACGGCTTGAAGGCCATGGCATCGTGGTTACGGGTGGAATGATTGCCAAGACAGGATGCCAGGTGTTAGGCACAAAGACGGAGTTGAAGGAACATAAAGATGCGGTTGATGATGCCGATGTGATCCTCAGCATGTCCTGCGGAGCGGGTGCTCAGACCATAGAGGAGTTATTCCCCCAAAAAGAGGTCTATACGGCAAATGACAGCCTCTTTCTTGGAAATATGTCCAGGTTCCGGCAGTTCGATGAAAGATGCTCTATGTGTGGTAATTGCGTCTTAAACGAGACAGGAGGGATATGCCCTGTAACTAGGTGCCCGAAAGGGATATTAAACGGGCCCTGCGGCGGAGTCCGTGACGGGAAGTGCGAGGTAGATCCAAACCTCGACTGCTGTTTTGTTCTTATCTATGAACGGCTAAAGAAGATAGATCAGATAGAGAGTTTCAAGAATATCAAGGAGCCGAGGGATTTTCAGCATAGCCGGAAACCATCGAAACTGAAGGTTGATACCAGGGTCAAATCCGTGGGTATCTACCCAGCGAGCAAGGCGAGCGTTGAGGGGGAGGCTCCATCCGGCTTTGCCGGTGGAGGGGGCGACGCAAGCCCCTTTAAATAGACGAGGTAAGGGTTGGGGTTATTCAGAGATTCCTTTGAAAAAGGGGAGTTCCTTGTTACTGCCGAGTGCGGTCCGCCCAAAGGGACAGATGTAGCTCCCCTTATGGCCCATGCAAGACATCTTGTGGGCAGGGTGCATGCTGTTAATGTAACTGATAATCAGGCGGCAATGATGAGGGCCTCCTCCCTTTCTGTATGCAAGCTCCTTCTTGATATCGGCCTTGACCCGATATTTCAGATCACATGCCGGGACAGAAACCGTCTTGCTATCCAGTCGGATCTTTTGGGGGCCCATATACTGGGGATAAGAAATGTCCTCTGCCTTACGGGTGATCATGTTACTGCAGGAGATCACAAGGAGGCAAAGGCTGTATTTGATATGGAATCGGTCCAGATGCTCCAGGTAGTCGGCCTCCTAAACAGCGGAAAGGATATGGCAGGGAATCAGCTTGAAGGGGCTACCGACCTCTTTGCCGGATCAACGGTGGTTCCCGAGGCGAACCCAATCGAGCCAACGCTGTTTAAATTCGAAAAGAAGGTGAAGGCAGGGGCAAGATTCTTTCAGACCCAGGCTGTATATGACTCAAAGAGGTTCATGGAGTTTATGTCCCGTGCCAGGGAACATAAGATGAAGGATGGCATAAAGATCCTTGCCGGAATACTCTTGCTGAAATCTGCAGGGATGGCGAACTATGTCAATAAGAATGTACCGGGCATAAGGGTGCCAGAAGAGATGATAAGCAGACTTAAATCCGCAGGCAAAGAAAGATCCCTTGATGCAGGCATAGACATTGCTGCTGAGACAATAAAGGGGGTAAAGGATTATTGTGATGGTGTACACATCATGGCTATAGGCGCAGAAGAGCATGTCCCGGAGATCATAAAGAGGGCAGGCCTGTAGATACCCACGGGCAAATCCGTGGGTATCTACCCAGCGAGCAAAGCGAGCGTTGAGGGGGAGGCTCCATCCGGCTTTGCCGGTGGAGGGGGCGACGCAAGCCCCTTAAAATAGATGGGGATCACAATACAGGATATCCAGAAGAAGAAAAGGGAGGGGAAGAGGATAACCATGCTCACCTCCTATGATTTCCCTTTTGCCCAGATAGTGGATGAGGCAGGTATAGATATTATCCTGGTTGGTGATTCCCTGGGTGTTGTGGTTCAGGGGAGGGAGAATACGCTCTCTGTGACAATGGATGAGATGATCTATCATACCATGATGGTTTCAAGGGGGGTAAAAAACTCACTCATAATCGGTGATATGCCTTTCATGTCATATCAGGCAGGCATTGAGGATGCCGTAAGAAACGCCGGCAGGTTCTTAAAGGAGGGGGGGGCGGCTGCGGTAAAGCTCGAAGGAGGATCTAACGTAGCAGATGTTATTACCGCCATCTCGAGGGCAGGCATACCTGTCATGGGCCATATAGGGCTTACCCCTCAGTCTGTGCATAGCATGGGCGGATTTAAGGTCCAGGGAAAGGGAGCGGAGGGGGCGGAGAGGTTGGTCTCGGATGCAAAGGCCGTTGAGAATGCCGGGGCATTCTCTGTTCTCCTTGAAGGGATACCCATGGAGCTTGCAAGAAGGGTCACACAAGAACTTTCGATCCCGACTGTGGGGATCGGGGCCGGGCCTTTTTGTGATGGGCAGGTAATCGTCCTCCATGACCTCCTGGGTCTATTTGACAGGTTTGTCCCCAAGTTTGTGAGGAGGTACGCCGAACTAAAAAAGGTCTCTATTGATGCGATCAGGAGGTACAGGGAGGATGTAGAGTCAGGCAAGTTCCCGTCTGAGGATGAGAGCTATAAATAAAATGGGTGCAGCAAGACTAAAAGTAAAACTATTGAGGCATACACCGGATCCTGAGGGTACAGTAGCCCTTGCCGCTAAACTCTGTTATAGTTCATCGGACATTGATGCATTGGAGGAGAAGATAGGTTCCTCTGAGCAATCAAGATTCATAGAGAGACTTGTAAAGATGGGGCATATGTCCCCTTTTGAGCATATTAACTTTACTTTTGGCGTAGAGGGGATATCGCGGGCCTGTTCGCACCAGCTTGTTAGGCACAGGCTTGCGTCATATTCCCAGCAGAGCCAAAGGTATGTGAGCGAGCAGAGCGGGAAAAGCGCAGACGGCCTTTTTGATTATATGATTCCGCCAAGTATTCAGGCCGCGGGAAAGGGCGAATGGTTTTCGGAAAAGATGAGACAGATACAGATATGGTATGATGAGCTTGTCTCATGCGAGATACCTAATGAGGATGCAAGGTTTATCCTGCCGAATGCGGCCGAGACCAAGATCGTATTGACAATGAACGCAAGGGAGCTTTTGCATTTTTTTAAGGTAAGGTGCTGTGAGCGGGCCCAGTGGGAGATAAGGGAGATGTCCACGACGATGTTGTGGCTTTTAAGGGATCAGGCCCCCAATATATTCAAAAAAGCAGGACCAGTATGTCTATATGGGCATTGCAATCAGGGTGAGATGTATTGTGGGATTATAGACGAAGTTAGGAAAAGATTTGGGGTGGTCAGGGTATGATCTTGGGAGATATATTACTTAATTTTCTTTTTAGGGGGAGGCAGCAAGCCCGAAGCCCCGAAGGGGTCGGCTCTGCCGAGGCGAGCGTTCGGAAGGGGGACGAAGTCCCCCTCCGAGATCAATTTGGGAGGTATTAATGCTTATTATAGGCGAGAGGATAAGCATCCTGGCGAAGAAGATGAGAGATGCGATGCTCTCAAGGGATCCAAAACCGATCCAGGATAGGGCAGTTGCACAAGTGGAGAAGGGCGCAGATATGCTTGATGTAAGTATCGGCCCTGCTGATGATGGAGGGGAGACGCTCATGGACTGGGTTGTTAAGACCGTCCAGGAGGTGGCCCACGTGCCATTATGTATTGACACGACCAACCCGAAGGCGATGGAGGCGGGCTTGAAGGCCCATAATTCCACATTTGGGAGGCCGATGATCAATTCGACAGACGGGTCAGAGGAGCGGATGAACACAATGCTCCCCCTGGCGGCAAAATATAATGCCGACATAATAGCATTAACATTAAGCGGTTCAGGCATACCGGCAACAGCAGAGGACAGGTGCGGCATAGCATCAGAGATCATGTCCAAGGCCTTGGAGTTTGGACTTCCACTTGAGAATATATATCTGGACCCGCTGATCCTGGCTATCAATTGCATGCAGGACCAGGCAAAAGAGGGGATCAAGGCGATAAAGCTATTCCAGGAGATAAACGATCCGCCCATGAAGACATCTGTTGGCTTGAGCAATATATCCAACGGATGCCCAAAAGATCTGAGGGAGATTATCAACAGGACATATCTTTCTCTTCTTATTTATGAAGGTCTTACTGCAGCTATAGCCGATCCTACGGACAAGGCCCTCATGGATGTGGTAAAGACAACAGAAATGCTCATGGGAAAGAGGCTCTATGCGCACTCTTTCCTGGATCTATAAATATATATTAGCTTTCAGAGGGAGCCGGCAAACCCGGAGAAAAAACAGCGAGCGGAGTCGAGCGTAGGGAGGGGGAGGCTCCATCCGGCTCTGCCGGTGGAGGGGGATGGTCGCTCCCCTAATAATAGGAGGATAGAATGCCCTTTGTAGTGCCAAAAGAGAATTATACGGGCCGTATCTATACGGTGGAGATCGGTACAGGTGAGAAGGCAGTTAAGGTTGGCGGTGCGAATACACTTCCTTATTTGGGATTTGAAGGAGAGATCCCGAATCCACCTGCAATAGCAATCGAGATTCAGGATATACCTGCAAAGGACTGGCCTGAAACACTGAAAAAACCATTTGATGGTGTTACTGATGATCCTGCCGCATGGGCAAGGTTCTGTGAAAAAGAACTTGGAGTAGGGATAATTGCCCTGAGGCTGATAAGCACACATCCTGATTATGGAGATAGAAAGCCGGAGGAGGCCGCAAAAACTGTTGAGGCGGTACTCGGTGCTGTCTCCGTTCCCTTGATTATACTCGGAAGCGAACATGTTGAGAAGGATACACAGGTCTTGAAAGTAGTGTCAGAAGCGGCAAAGGGCCGGAACTGCATCATCGGCAAGGCGCAGGAGGAAAATTATAAGACAATAGCTGCATCTGCAATGGCAAACAACCACAAGATTATTGCTATGTCTCAGCTTGATGTGAACCTTGCAAAACAGATGAATATACTCCTGATGCAGATGGGGTTTGACAAGGAGAGGATTCTTACGGACCCGATGTCCTCAGCATTAGGCTATGGTCTTGAATATACCTATTCCGTTATGGAGAGGATCAGGCTTGCTGCGATTGTCCAGAATGATCCGGCGATGCAGCCGCCCCTTGTATCTGATATCGGCAGAAACGTATGGAAGGCAAAGGAGACCATTGCATCAGAGTCTGACATCCCTGAGTGGGGTTCCGTTGAAGAGAGGGGAATTACCTTTGAGGCTGTTACTGCTATAAGTATGATTATGGCCGGATCTGATCTTCTGATCATGCGCCATCCTAAAGCAATAGAAATCGTAAAAAAGACCATCAATGAACTGATGGAAAGGTAGATGTAAGGGCGAGGCGGCGCCTCGCCCTTACTCAATCGTAATATCATTCATGAAATTAAATGGAGGAATTAAATAATGGCGCTTTCCGGTGTTGAGATTTTCAAGCACCTCCCCAAAACAAACTGCAAGGAGTGTGGCCATCCCACGTGCCTTGCCTTTGCAATGAAGCTTGCAGCAAAGCAGGCCAACCTCGATTCATGTCCTTATGTCTCAAAAGAGGGGAAGGAGTTTCTCTCCTCTGCATCTGCCCCTCCGATAAGACCTATCTGCATAGGGAATGGAGACGGATCTGTGAATCTGGGAGAAGAGACTGTCCTCTTCAGGCATGAGAAGAAATTTGTCAATCCCTGTGCGCTGGCGCTCTCAATCGATGACAGCCTGCCTGATACCGAGATATTAAAAAGGATAGATGGGGTAAAGACTTCAGAGATTGAGAGGGTAGGTCAGAAGTTAAGGGTCGAGATGATCTCTGTCGGCCATACCTCTGCTGATCCGTCAAGGTACAGTGCCGTTGTGAAGCTTATCAGGGACAATGCCCCGAAGATCCCGCTGATACTGAACAGTAAAGATCCTGCGGCCATAGAATCTGCCCTTCCCCATTGTAAAGGCGCAAGGCCGGTTATCTATGCAGCCACAAAGGATAATGCGGAGGCCATGGTAAAGCTGGCCAAGGAGAACTCGGCTATACTGGGGGTGTATGCAGAAGGGCTTGATGCCTTATCCTCCCTGACGGAGAAGATAAAGGGTATGGGCATTGATGACCTTGTGATTGATCCGGGCGCCGGCACCCCGAGGAGGATAATAGAGGATTATACGATGATAAGGCGTGCCGCCATAAAGAAGAGCTTCAGGCCCCTTGGTTATCCGATAATCACATTCACCTCAAATAAGAATGGATATAACGATTCTATGATAGCGAGCATAGGTATCATGAAATATGCCTCTGTCATAGTCTTAGATTCTATTGAGCGCTGGAAGATGCTTTCCCTCATTACCCTCAGGCAGAATATATATACCGATCCGCAGGTGCCGATGCAGGTGGAGCAGAAGATCTATAAGATAGGTGATGCGAACGAGAAATCACCGCTCCTACTTACAACAAACTTCTCCCTTACCTATTTTATTGTACAGGGTGAGGTGGAAAATAGTAAGGTCCCCTGCTGGCTTGCCATCATGGATGTGGAGGGCCTTTCCGTACTGACCGCATGGGCAGCCGGTAAGTTTACTGCACCAAAGATCGCATCCTTTATCCTTGAGAGCGGTATAGGTGATAAGGTAGCCCGCAAGGAGCTTATCATTCCCGGGTATGTCTCCATACTCTCAGGCGCCCTTGAGGAAAAATTAAACGGCGATTGGAAGGTGGTAGTCGGCCCCCGTGAGGCGAATGCCCTGCCGGCATTCTTGAAGAACAGGGCGGCATAGCATCTTTCCTTGAAGGAGCTGGATGGTTAACCTATCAGCTTCCTTATTATAGCTATAGATATGGCATGGATCTCATTCTTGTTTCTTTCCTATTACCTTGAGGAGGTCAGATGTCTTCCAGACCTTAACTCCCTTTATTTTTTCAAAGTGTTTATCATTTGACCAGATGCCATCATTCTTGATTGAAAGGGCCAGGGCTACAAATGGAACATCAGACGGATCAATGCTGCCAATGATCTTTTCAGCCTTTTCCAAATGGGGTTTTATCTCTGAGGCCGGAACTATGCATATATTCTCCAGAAGGACTGATAAAACAATATCAATCTCATCATTGCTTAAGTTGCTCTGTTTTGATATGTGAGATTTATGGGTTTCTATCTCCTGAAGGGCATACTCTGGTAAAAGAAATTCCATGGAAGGGAACAGGAGCAGTTCTCTTGTTATAGAATCTTTAATGAGGGCAGAGATGAGGATATTGGTATCTACGACAAGCCGCATCAGGCCTTTTGATATTTCTTCAAAAGGTCGGCCTTAATCGCATGAGCAATGGTATCAGCATTTTTATCGGTGAGTCTACTTTTAGAGGTAATCGAATCCAGCAACTTCATCTTTTTGACATAGCTCCAGAGGGTATCACTGATAACCTTATCCCAGTCTATTTCGGAGCGCCTTGAGATGATAGCCTTAATATCGGATGGAATATCAAAAGTAACCTTTGACACCTGACCTTTCCCCCTTTGTTATTTTATTTTGAAGTTATATGAAGAGTAGCATATGAGTTTTTCTATCGTCAAGTGCACTGCCCTTTTCGGCAGACAGGTTATTTGAAAATGTTTCCTCAATTCAACCTATCAGCCTCCTCCTTATCGCCATAGAGATGGCATGGATCTCATTCTTGGCATTAAGCTTCTTCCTGATCCTATTTAGATATTCTTTGGCCATCCTTGGTGAAGCATTGACCTTCAAGGCGACCTCTTTTTGATCATATCCAAGGGATCTCCACCGGAGGATCTTTCCCAATAGGATAGTCGCATAAGTTTGGAATCATATTATGAAAGTTCCCTTAAGGGGCCTTCTTTTTTTTGTTCTTTTGACTAAAATCTGGGTTTAATTTATACTTAATTTAATCTATCTTATTTTGAAGGGAGATTTTATGATTTCCACAAATGCCAATAATATAGACGCACAAATTCGAAGCCTTGAAGAGGAGTTAAGGGCTATAAAATCACTGCTCGAACTTTCCACAAAGAAGAGGAAAGCCCAAAAAAACCTTGCTTCCTTGAGGGGTATCTGGAAGGGCAAGGTGCATTTCTCCGAGAAAGAGATTAAAGATGCGGAGATAACTGTCAAAGGACTCTGATGGTATATGCAGTCGATACCCATAAAGGGTAACCAAAGGGGATGCTTCCCATATTTTTCTGGACATCTTTTCTTGATTCGGTTATTTTCTTTCATGTCCAGGATAGCGAGGATATGTGCCATATAAAATGTGTTAATTTGACTTGCACTTGCCTTAACATTAAAATAAAACTTAATTATGAAGCTTGAATATTACCCTGGAGTTTCCTGAGTTTTTCTCATAGTAATCATCTAACCTATTCAAATAATTAGAGAAATCCAAAAAGAGATGTGAAAACAGACTTTTTCTTTGACAAGGATAAAGATTCCTGAGTTTAATATCCTCCAATGGGGTATCCACTTTACTGATGTTGCCACTATATGTTGTGGTTTATCGATTTTGATCCTCTAACGTGCTTAACCATCTGTTTGTACTGTGTAGGTTCTGTTTCCAGTGCTTGCTGCAGAAGTCTATAAAAAAGTTTTCCTCTATGACGCGAAGTTCGGCGATTAAAACGGAACGTGAATTCATTTAAGTAGTAGTCCAGATGCTCATGACTCACAGCGCCTTGATGGGTACCAAGTAACCACCGTTTGAGAAGGGAAACTACACTATGGACCTGGGGAAGAAGTTCAGACGCAGACTCCACCCTTTTCTGTAGAATGGTGACCTCATGAATATACCCTTTTGTTTCCAGGCCGGAATAACCCTCCCAGCCATCAGTATGGATCACGCTGCATGGCTCGATGGATTCTTCCACAAATGGATGCAAACTTTGCGAAGAGGCATCTTGAATTCGCTTCATTCGAATCCGACTGATTTTTCTACCATCCTCTTGTGCTGCAACAACTACCAACGATTTCTTCTCTGTTTTTCGACCACGGATACCCTCTTCCAAGCCTCCAATATAGGCTTCGTCCGCTTCGACCCTTCCAGAAAGTCGGTCACGTCCTGCTCTGACCATAGCTCGCCGCAACTTGTGCAACCAAGCCCATGCCGTCTGATAGCTACCCAGTCCAAGAATCCGCCTCAGTCCCAGAGCACTTGCACCATTTTTTTGACTGGTCACCCACCACATTGCTCGAAACCACATAGTCAGCGGTTTGTGAGTATCTTGAAAAATTGTTCCAGCTATTATAGACGTTCTGTATCCGCATCCAGAACACTGAAAACAGAGTAGACCCTATTGGCCAAGCCTTTTCATGTCCACAACGTGGACAACGAAAGCCGTCAGGCCGGCGCAACTGAAAAAGATAATCTCGACATCCTTCTTCCGTAGAGAAACGGGCCTCAAATTCCATAAGTGCTTGGGGGTAATCTTCCATACCCCAACATACTATATGTTGGGGCTACATCAGTCAAGTGGATACCCCCCTACTCCTAATTGTATTTTTATATTTACTTTTAAAAAAAAATATGATAAAAAGTTAGATTAATTTCAACCGGAGGTTTAGGAGGGGATATAATGTATCTTAAGCGATTGGAAATTCTAGGTTTTAAATCCTTCTCTGATAAAACACAGATCTCATTTCAGCCAGGTATAACTGCCCTTGTTGGTCCTAATGGATGCGGGAAATCGAATATAGCCGATGCAATGCTCTGGGCGCTCGGAGAGCAGAGCAGTAAGGCATTGAGGGGAGAGCGGATGGAGGACCTCATATTTAACGGGACAGAATTCAAAAAACCGACTGCAATGGCAGAAGTATCAATGACAATCGGCGATATCAATGGGGAGATAGCTAATGATTTTGCCGGGTTTGGGGAGATCGCCATAACAAGGAGGGTTTACCGGTCCGGCGAAGGCGAATATATCATCAATAAGGTCCATTCCAGGCTTAAAGATATCAAAGATCTAATGATTGATATGGGGGTATCGACGCATCGTACAGTAATTGAACAGGGAGAGGTAGAGAAGATCATCTCCTCCAATCCGATAGAACGGAGGGGGATTATTGAGGAGACCGGAGGGATAACAAAATATAAGGCAAGGAAATCAGAGGCATTAAGAAAGCTTGAGGCAACCAACAATAACCTTCTTAGGGTAAGGGACATTATTCAGGAGGTAAAAAGGCAGATAAACTCCCTTGATAGGCAGGTAAGAAAGGCCGAGGAATATAAAAAGATCTCGGCAGAGATAAAGGATATTGAAATGCGGCTCTATTCTGTTGAGTACAGACGCCTGTGCCGGATGTGGAAGGAGATGGAAGAGGAGGGTCTGGCCCTGCAGACCGAAGAGGCAAGGTTACGCTCCATTATGTCGGCGCTGGATGTCAGGACGGCTGAGGCAAGGCTCGAACTAACCAATAGAGAGGCCGATGTCACAACAGCAAAGGAGTCGATCAGGGAAGCGGAGAATATGATCATGAGGGGAGAGAGCAGGCTTGAACTGCTCAATAGTCAGATGAAGGATGCCCGGGAACAGCAGGACAGGATAGGTATTGAGATGGCATCGTTAAAGTCGGATATCGAATCCTATGGCAGGGAAAAAGAACGGCTTGCAGGGGAGAAGGTCGGGATCTCCGAGGAGACTACAAGAAAAGAATCTATACTCAAAGAGAAGGAATCACTCCTCTCTGATCTTGATGAAAAGCTATTTGACATAGAAGAGGAACTTGAGTCAGAGAGATTATGCCTTTTGGGGCTTATCTCAAGCACAACAGAGAAGAAGAACCTTATCTCCGCCCTTGAGGCGAGGATAGGCGAGATAGAAAGATCGACGGAGAGGCGAGAGAGGGAACTCGAAATTCTTAATACGGATATATCAGGCTCTGAAGAGGCGCTTGGGGCCAGGATAAAGGAGATTGAAGCGATAAAGGAAGGCCTCCTGAGCGCCAGGGCCGGGTATCAAACCGTAGTATCAGACCTTGATCTGAAAGAAAAAGGATTGAAGGAGACAGAGCAAAAACTCGGTGCGCTAAGGGAGGAGATGGGCAGGATCGAGGCCCGGTTCTATTCCCTCAGGGAATGGTATAGGGATATCGGGGCTGGTGGAGAGGATATTAAGACAACTATCCTGGCGGGTAATGGGCCTGGTAATGCCGATATGATCCATGAGATTGCCGCGGATATGCTGGATGTCCCACGGGAGCTTGAAATGGCAGTTGAATCGGTGCTTGGCGAGAAGTTGAAGGGGGTCATACTGGAGACCCACCAGGATATAAAGATTGCAGTGAATCACCTCAAGAGCAAAGGTCAGGGGAGGGGGCTATTCATCCTCAGGGAGCCGAGGGAGACAAAGGGGGAGCCCTTTGTCCAGAACGGAAAAGAGGGGATAATCGGCCCGGCCCTTACCCTTGTTAGCGCCAGGTCAGGATATGAAAAGGTAGTAGAGTATCTGCTAGGCGAGGTGGTAGTTGTAAAAGATCTTGATACGGCAGTTGATGTATGGAGCAGGAACGGATTTTCAAAGACCCTTGTGACCCTAGATGGAGAGGTGGTGGATATAGCGGGGGCCGTCTACGGAGGTAGTTCCGATGGTTCTGGTTTAGGGCTCCTGGAAAAGAAGAGGGAGATGAGGGAACTCGACCAACAGACCTCAATTATAAGAAAAGAGATTGGCTCTCTTGACTCAATAAAGACGGATACAATCCGTGCACTGGAGGGCCTTAAGGGGGAGAGTGAAAGGCTTGTGGCAGAGATCAGGCGGATTGAGTTGGGCCTGGTAGATAAAGAGAAGGATCAAGAGGCGTTAGTAAAGGAGCAGGGGAGGTCAAAGGAGAGGCTTGAGATACTCTTTGCTGAAAAACAAATAGCCTCGGATGATTTAACAGGGACCAATGAGAGACTCCTTCAGGCCAGGTCCGACCTTGAAGTGCTCCTCGAAAATAAAACTCAGAAGGATTCTCAGATCCAGGGACTTAAGGATGAGAAGGAGGGTTCAGAAGAAGAGACAAGTTCTCTTCGTGAAGAGGTCACATCGGTTAAAATAGATATCACCACGCTCAGGGAAAAACTATCCGGCATAAACTCCGGCCTCGAGAGGATAGAGAAGGATCTCCAATCAAGGGCTTCCCAGATAGGAGAAAGGGAGGGGTTCCTCTCTGACATAGATAAGAAGATGATCTCAATGGCGGAGGAGGCTGCAAAGGTAAGGTCTGAGATTGAATCCCTTTCCAATCGCCTCTCAGGCCAGAGGTCTGTGCTCTCTGAGATGATAGATGCCCATTCGGGCCTGGCAGCAGGCCTGAAAAATATCGAAGATGAGCTCTCGCGTCATAAGAAGGAATTAGATCTCCTTAAAGATAAGGTCTCAAGCCTTGAGGTAAGGAGGGTTGAGGTGAGGCTCAAAACCGATCAGATAAGGGAATTTATACAGAACAATTACCACAGGCCCATAGAGGAGATCTCAGGGGAACATGGGGAGCTTCAGATGGACGTAGCTGCGGCAGAGGAGGGTCTTTCAGTTTTAAAGAAAAGGCTTGAAGTCCTGGGACCTGTAAATATCGCGGCCATAGATGAGCACAGGGAGCTTGAAGAGAGGCACATATTTCTTACAACCCAGGAAAAGGATCTTACCGAATCAATTGAATCGCTGTATGAGGCGATCTCAAAGATGAATAAGACTGCCAGTGAGCTCTTTCTTGATACCTTTTTAAAATTGAATGACAAGTTTCAGGAGGTCTACTCCAGTCTCTTTAAAGGCGGTACGGCACGGCTTGAGCTCTTAGATCCTGCCAGGCCGCTTGAATCAGGCGTGGAGATAGTCGCAGAGCCGGCAGGGAAGAGACTGAGGAACATCTCGCTTCTTTCAGGCGGTGAAAAGGCATTAACAGCCATTGCATTGCTCTTTGCAAGCTTCCTGATCCACCCGAGTCCATTCCTCATCCTGGATGAGATTGATGCGCCTTTGGATGAAGAGAATATAAGGAGATTTTCAGACCTCCTCTCCAGGATGAAAGAGAGATGCCAGCTTATTATTATCACCCATAACAAGAGGACAATGGAGATGGCCGATACGCTCCACGGTATAACAATGGAAGAACCTGCCCTCTCAAAAATCGTATCGGTAAGGCTGTAGTAAGGTTGTCTTATGCCAATGGTAGGCTTATAGTAAAGGTTGTACCCTTCCCAACCTCGCTCTCAAGGTGAATCTTTCCTCCATTGGCCTCTACAAAGCCTTTTGACAGAGACAGGCCGAGCCCGATCCCTGACCTCTTTGTTGTAAAGAGCGGCTGGAATATCTTATCTATATGTTCTTCAGGTATCCCGCAACCTGTATCTGAAAAGGAGATATCAAGATGCTTATCATCTGATCCTGTCTCAGCAATGGAGGTGCGTATTGCGAGGGATCCTCCGTCATTCATCATGGCATGGGCAGCATTGGTGATAATATTACAGAAGACCAGCCTTATCTGGATTCTGTCTATATAGACCCTGGGAAGGTCGGTCCCAAGGTCTAATTTTACCTTGATATTATCTGTGGGCCTGGCTGCTTCGAGGGCCTCAGATACGAGGTCTCCTATATCAACCTCTTGTCTCTCAGGGGGTCTTACCCTGGAAAAGTCGAGAAGGTCAGTGATAATCTTGCTCGTAACATTTATCTCGTGGTCCATCATCTCCAGATATTCCATATTCTTTCTATCCCCATCCTTCATCCTGGATTTAAGGTAATGTATAGCCCCCTTAATCCCGGCAAGGGGATTTTTTATTTCATGGGCAACAGACCCGGCCATTTGCCCCATAATGGCAAGCTTTTCCTTTCTTAGTAACTCTTCATGGGCATCTTTAAGCTCCTTTGTCCTCTCCTCTACGATCTTTTCCAGTTCTTCCTCATGTCTTGCTATCCTGTCAAAGAGCTCGGCCCTCTCAATTGTCAATGCAGCATCTGTTGCTAAGGAAAGGAGTATGTCCTCATCCGCTTTTGTAAAGGTTTCCCCATCAACCTTTTCGCAAAAATAGTAGCTGCCCAATATCCTGTCTCCAAGGATAATCGGCACACCAAGAAAGGTCTTCATAACCGGATGGTGGGTTGGAAAACCGGCTGAACGGGGATCTTCTACGATATTATCTATCCTTATTGGTCTCTTCTCTTTTAACATCAGGCCGATTATCCCCTTTCCAGTGGGTAGTGCACTTATAGCCTCTACCTCCTTGGCCGTAAGGCCCGATGTTATAAATTTCTTTAGATTGCCATCCGGATCCCTCAGCCCTATTGCCCCATATCTTGCATTTACCAGTGTCCTGGCGTGGCTTACAAGTTCCCTTAAGAGATCAGGAAGGGTAAGTGTGGAACTTACTATCCTTGTGGCCTCATAGAGGGTATTTATCCGTCTGTTCTGTTCTATCATCTTCTGCCTGATCGAGCCCAGGCTTAAGGCCATCCTATTGAATTCATCTGTCAGAAGACCTACCTCGTCATAGGAGCGAATAGGGAGCTGAAGGTCAAGCCTCCCGCTGCTGATCTCCCTTACGCCCCTGTTTAACTCCTTTAAGGGTTTTATAATCATCCTGGTTATATAATAGGAAAGGATTAATATGAGGAGGACAGACCCAACAAAAAATCCTACAAAAATACGCTTAAAGCGTTGTGTCCATAAATATAGTTCCTTAATCTCTTCCGCCCCTATCGGCCCTTCCTTAAATATAACATCCGCCGAATATATTCTATAAATACCCATAAGGGTAAGCGGCACAATTCCAACTATTAAAAGGGCCAGAAATATCTTAGTCCCTATATTCCATTTTTTAAGCATATTCTCCTTCAAAGGAACATTAATTAAAATTATAACATAGTCCGACTATAAGGGACTATTTCAGTCTTTTTAAAAAAGATGTTACCCCGTTCTTGTATGTGATATAATCTGCCCGTGACCGATATAAACTCGTTTAGAGAAAAGATTCAAGTCTTAATCGGTAAATTCGAAAAAGACAAAATCCACTATCTTTCAAAAGGCTATCCTGAGGCCCAGGTAAGGATCGATTTTATAAATCCATTTTTTGAGGCTCTTGGCTGGGATATAGAAAATGAGGCTCAAAAGCCGCCCCATGAGAGGGATGTGATTGTTGAGCTCTCACCCGAACTCACAAGTAGGCCTGATTATAACTTTAGGATAAATGGCGCAACAAGGTTTTTTGTTGAGGCAAAGGCCCCATCAGCCCCCCTTGACGATATAAACCATATCCTGCAGGCAAAGACATATGCCTGGTCAACCAAGGAGGTGTATTTTGTCATCCTTACAGACTTTGAGGAATTCAAGCTATTTGATGCATCGCTAAAACCAAACCCCCAATTTCCCCAGGAAGGGTTAGTCCTTGATCTCAGATATACAGGATATCTTGATAATGCCGAAAAACTATGGGAGCTATCCAGGGAGAGGGTAGAGCAGGGTTCGTTCGATGCCCTCATTCCAAAGGATATAAAGAGCAAACGCCTTAGAATCCCCCCTGACAAATCATTTCTCGAAGACCTGACTGTCTGGAGGACAGAACTTGCCAAGGATCTCCATAAGCAAAATCCAGGATTTGATGTAAGGCTCTTGAATGACATTGTTCAGAGACTCCTTGACCGTGTTATCTTCATTCGTATTGCTGAAGACAGGCGTATAAGGCCAGACAGGGAACTCTGGGAGATAGTTGCACAATGGAAGGAAGAGGGCAAGCGGAAATCGATAATGGCCCATCTGGTAGACCTCTTTCATGAGATAAATGATGACCTAAATGGGGATATCTTTAAACCCCATGCCTGCGAGACGGCAGATGTAGATTCAAACCTTTTGGCTGACATCATCGAAAGCCTCTATTTTCCTAGAAGCAGGTACCGTTTTGATGCCATAGGAGTAGAACTGCTTGGTAGTATCTATGAGCGGTATCTGGGGAGCACGATACGGGTAACCCCGCAGAGGGTCAAGGTTGAGGAAAAACCGGAGGTCAGAAAGGCAGGCGGCGTCTATTACACGCCAAAATATATCGTTGATTATATAGTTAAAAACACAGTAGGCAAGGTTATTGAGGGGAAGACACCCAGGCAGATAGAAAGGATAAAGATCCTCGATCCGGCATGCGGCTCCGGGTCATTCCTGCTTGGCGCCTATCAGTACCTGATAGATTATCAACTAAGATATTTTCGTGAGCATCCTAAGGAGGCTCAGACCCTGCATCTATTTCCATACTACAAAATGAATCCTGAAGACCTAATCTTGCCGCTGCATACAAAGGCAAGGATCTTAAAGAATAATATCTTCGGTGTTGACATAGACCCCCAGGCTGTTGAGATAACAATGATGAGCCTCTATTTAAAAGCCCTGGAAGGCGAGAGGGGGCTGTTACCAAGGAAACAGCATCTCCTTCCGCCACTGGGCAACAATATCAAGTGCGGTAATAGCCTTATTGGGTATGACATATTTGAGCAAGGCAGTCTGTTTGATGACGAAACAAAAAGCCGCATCAATCCCTTTGACTGGAAATCTAAGACTGCTGGATTCGGGGAGATTATGGAAAATGGTGGATTTGATTGTGTGATAGGGAATCCACCGTACGTACGGATTCAGGCCATGAAAGAGTGGGCACCTATTGAAGTTGAACTTTATAAAAAGAAGTATTATTCAGCCAGCAAAGGCAATTATGATATTTATGTTGTCTTTGTTGAAAAAGGATTAAGTTTCTTAAATCCAAAAGGGCGGTTGGGTTTCATACTCCCTCATAAGTTCTTCAACGCTCAATACGGTGAGCCTTTAAGAAAACTGATTGCCGATAACAAATCACTTTTAAAAATAGTTGATTTTACTGACTGTCAGATTTTTGAGGGGGCATCAACCTATACAAATCTTCTATTTTTAGCAGGCGAACCAAAAAAGACATTTGAATATATACAGGTCAATAATTCGGAAAACATACCTGTTTGTTTATCTGAATCGTATACACCCGCTGTATTAAGCAACACTTCATTGGACAGCAAGCCGTGGCCACTTGGGCAGCCAGAAGAAATCAACCTGCTTAAGAAATTAACAAAGCATAGTAAACCTTTTGGAGAGATAGCCACGAAGATTTTTGTGGGACTTCAAACAAGCGCAGACCCGGTATTTCTATTCAAGAAATTTACGAATAAGGACAAAACCCATTGTGTTGTATTTTCAAAGGCATTAGCCAGGGAGGTTATCATTGAATCGTCTTTGCTTAAGAAAGTAATCAGAAGCGGGGACGTTGGACGGTATTATGCAGAACCAAAGGCAGTGGTTTTATTTCCTTATTGGATACAAGAGGGGAAAGCAATCCTCATTTCTCAAAAAGAGCTTGAAAAAGATTACACATGGACGTGGGAATATTTTAAAGAAAATAAAAAGGTGTTGGAAGAAAGGGAGCACAGCAAATTCAAAGGTTCTGGCTGGTATCAGTTATATCCAAAGAATCTTGATAGTTGGGAACAGCCAAAGCTAATGATTCCATATATGATTAACCGCCTTTCTGCTTATATTGATTTTAGCGACAACTACTATTTTGTTAATGTAACTACGGGAGGTTTTGGAATAACAACCAGCAAGGTTGATTTAAAATATATAGCCGGTCTGCTAAACAGTAAACTTCTAGATTTTTGTCTTAAACAGATAAGCACTACCTTTCGTGGCGGGTATTTCGCAGCCAACAAGCAATTTATCGAACGCCTCCCCATCCGTACCATTGACTTCAAAAAGCCTTCTGAAAAAGCAATGCACGACAAACTCGTCTCCCTCGTTGACCGGATGCTTGAACTACACAAAAAGAAAAACTCCCTTCCTCCATCAGCGGAGCGGGAAAAGATCGATAGGGAAATAGCGGTTACAGATGAAAAGATAGATGAGATAGTTTATGGGTTGTACGGGATAACGGAGGAGGAGAGGAAGATTGTGGAGGACAAGAAATGACAATGCTTAATGAGTTACAGAATGCGATTAACCATCTTGAACTGGATAAAAATGACCTGCTCAAAAAAATACAGAATGCCGGTTGGAAAGAAGATCGACACAAAAACAAGAAAATTCCAGCAAAAACAATATTAGATGATTTAGGAGTGATAATCGTGGCGGAGGAGAAAAGGTTGCTACCGTCCGATGTTGGGAGCCTTTATCAACATTGGTATAGTGCAGCCAAAACGATTCTCGACAAAAATCAGCTAAGCCGTACAACGGAGTTTGAAAACGCATATTCGCCTAATAAGATAAAAGATGATCTCGGCGTAAAACAACTGATTGCCCAACGCTATGTCACAAAGGCCGAGCAATTTAAACTCATGGATCTTATCGATGCTCAGTTTGACATTATTGCTGCTGTTCCGTCGCATTTGAAGTTTTCGATGTACGATGTCGAACTGACAGCCTATGCAGTCTTAATGGACGATGAAATCATTGCGGCCAATCATCTCCTAAAAAACGGTTTTATACGGCCTGCGGGTGCACTGGCCGGTGTGATTTTAGAACGTCATTTAAAAAACTTGCTGCGAAAGCACATGCCGCCAATAAAATATAAAGAAAAAGATACGCTTGCAGCACTTAATGGTTTGTGTAAAGAGATTATCTATGACCTTATCACTTGGCGAAAGGTTGAACATCATGGCGACATCAGGAACCTTTGTGACCATGATAAGGAACGAGAACCGACAAAAGACGAGGTTGCTGAGTTAATCAATGGTGTATCGGCGATGTTAAAAACCTATAATAAATGACCGGATAAAAGGGACTATTTGAGAAAATAGGGACTGACAATTGACTTTATAGTTTCTTTGCGAGAGAGAAAATGGAACAACAGGTACATTTTCTCATTCTCTCGTTGACCGAATGATTGAACTGCAGAAAAAGAGAACCGCTTTCACTATCAGCAGAGCGTGAGAAGGTTGAAAGAAAAATAGCGGTTACAGATGAAAAAATTGATGATATAGTTTATGACCTTTATGGGATAATGGAGGAGGAGAGGAAGATCATAGAGGGGAGGGGATAAAATTATATGGAACAGGATAGGCAAAATGAATACCAGGTTTATTTAGAAGAAAGAAAGCTGTTAATAACAGCAGAACGTGAAACTACCCAGCAATTTGACAAAGCAATATTGACATTGGCCGCAGGAGCACTTGCATTGTCTATTACATTTATTAACCAAATTGCACCGCAACCAATTTCCAATAGTATTTGTTATCTAATGGGCGCTTGGATTTTATTTTGCCTCAGCATTCTTTCTGCATTAATATCGTTTCTTATGAGCCAAAAGGCGTGCAGAAGACAAAGAGATATTTTAGATGAAACCACATCAGGCACCTGTAAGGATGATAAAAATAAATTCGCTGTTTGGACTGGTCGGTTTAATTATTGTTCAATTATTTTCTTTATTCTAGGAGTTTCCTTTCTAATAATTTTTAGCGCCATCAATCTTTTGTGAGGAGGTGATAAGTCATGAGTGAAAAGAAGGATTATGGTTATATTCCACCAAAACCCCCAAAGTTGCCATCAAAACATGAAGATGGAGAGGAAAGGGGCTATGTTCCTCCTAAACCACCGGTGAAGCCGCCGCAAAAACCTTCAACGGAAAAAAGTAAACAGTAATTTGAAGAACATAACCTCACAATACAAAAGTTTGTAGGGTGGGCTATGCCCACCGCTTGTTAGAATAGCCGTTGAGGTATTATCATACCGTCTTTCTAATTGGTGGGCGAAGCCCACCCTACAACTAAAGGATAATGATTTTAATGGTAGTTTTAGGTAAAATAATTGTATACAGGAGGGCTGATCATGCCGATTGCAGCAAGAAAGACAAAACATCCATACATATCTATAGACCCAAAGATTTCAGGTGGAGCACCTGTTATCATCGGTACCCGCATAAAAGTGATGGACATAGCCATCAGATACGAACTTATGGGAATGAGTGCTGATAAGATTATCGATGAATACCCTCACCTAAAACTTGAGCAGGTTCATGATGCGCTCTCTTACTATTATGAACACAAGGACATGCTTGATAAAAAGTATCGAGAAGATCAATCATTCCTAACCCAACTTAAGAAACGTTACCCCTCCAGGCTAAAAGCGAAACTTGAATGAAGATTTATGCTGATGAGAACATAGAGCGTTCAATTATTGAGGGTTTGCAAAGGCGCAATATAGAAGTAGTTTCGGCAAGGGAGCTTGGATATCTAGGCAAGCCTGATGAATTTCATATAAAGAAGGCATTAGAAATGAGAGCTGTAATCCTGACACATGACATTGATTTTCTAAAAATGGCAAGCAATCAAGGTGTTGACCATGGTGGAATACTATTTTCACATCCAAAAAGTGTATCTATAGGACAATGTATAAGGGGGGTTGAATTAATAGTGAATATTTTGACTGATAAAGACATGTTTAATCATATCGAATTTTTATGATGCCCTGAAAAACTCCCTTCCCCAAGAGCAATTGATTCTGAGGAAGAATCAAGATAAAATAATAAAAAAGAAGACTATGAGATGAAACTTTCAAAGCAAATCAGGCAACAGCAGAGGTCTTTTTTACCGCATTTAAGGCGCTTAAGATCAATGTTATTATTATAGTAACGATGAAATAAAAAAGGAGGCATACGGTGCGAGTAAGCGATATTCCTGAAATTACCAAATTAAGCACACCGGAAAAAATCCTGTTGGTGGAGGACATTTGGGACAGCATTGCTTCGGATGAAGCAGTTGTGCCTGTTCCTCAGGGCCATATGGCGGAGTTGGACAGTAGATTCAAAAGATACGAATCTGCTCCGGGAAATATTTTGTCTCTTGAAGAGCTTCAGGCAAGAATAGAAAAAAGGAAATGACATACACCCTGCATTTCCTTTCTGAGGTCGAAGAAGAAAGCAAAACCTGGATGAAACTACCTCCTCTTCCTAGACTCCTCTTCAACGAACTTCTTATATAACACATCCCACTCCGGAGAACCCTCGTAAATCTTCTTTGAGTATGATTCAAGCTTTCCCTTCACAAACCGGTCGATCTCCTCTTCAAGCCTAAGCTCATTTATAATTACCGTCTTAATCTCCTTTAAGACCTTTGCCTCATCGGTGATAAGCCTAGCCAGTTTATCATTTTTAATCCCGTTTAGTATCAGGTGGGAGATATGGTTTATCTTGTCGTCACTTAAGATCATCTATAAGATTATTCCCTTTTCCTTGACAAGTTTTTTCTTGATCATAGTGAACATTGTATTGTAATCGATATGTCCCTTCTCTATCTCCTTCTCATGGGCCTTAAGGAGTTCAGCCACCTCCTTATTGAGCCTTTCCTCTACCATAAATTCCTCTGTTATAATCTGGTCAATCCTGCCTGTCAGTTCTTCAGCCGGCAAATGTGGTTCAATATAGCCACCTTCTGAGAGCCTTTTTGCAAGCGCCTTTGCGATATGTGTGATCCTTTCTTTCGCAAGTCTCATAGCGACCTACCTGTCCTCATCAAACATAGCATCAACAAATTCTTCTGCCCGGAAGTCTATCAGATCTGATATCCCCTCTCCTATCCCGATCATCCTTATCGGGATCTTAAATTCGCTTGCTATGGGGACCACTATCCCGCCCTTCGCAGTGCCGTCGAGTTTCGTAACTATTATGCCTGTGAGCCCGACCGCCTCATTAAAGACCCTTACCTGGGAGAGTGCGTTCTGGCCTGTTGTTGCATCTAGTACAAGTATGATTTCATGCGGGGCGCCTCTTAGCGCCTTTCCGATCACCCTCTTCATCTTCTTTAGCTCCTCCATCAGATTATACTTTGTGTGGAGCCTCCCGGCCGTGTCAACAATCAGGACATTCTTTTCTCTGGCCATTGCAGATACTACAGCATCGTAGGCAAGGGCCGATGGGTCTGAGCCGCTTTTTTGTTTTATTATCTCTGCAGAGGAACGGGCCGCCCATACCTCAAGCTGCTCTATTGCCCCTGCCCTGAATGTATCACAGGCAGTTAACATCACACTCTTGCCGGAGCCCTTAAATTTGTAAGCGAGCTTGCCGATTGTGCTTGTCTTTCCGACCCCGTTCACACCCACGACCATAATTATATACGGCCTGTTTGTATCCGGATTAAGTCCGCTCTGGTTTCCCGACATCATCTCCTTTAATCTCATCTTGATATAATACCTGAACTGGGATGGATCCTTTATCCTTCCTGCAGCTATCTCACCTTTAACCCATTCTATCAGGACATGGGCAGTATTTAGCCCCATATCGGACAAGACAAGGACCTCCTCTATCTGTTCTATTCTGTCCCTGTCTATCACCCCTTCCTTGTTAAAAAGGTTACCCAGGGCAGAGGTAAGCGCCTCCCTTGTCTTTGTCAGCCCACTACTTAGGCGCTTAAATAGCCCGTTCATATAAGATCAACCTTTCTCAATAACTCCCGCTCTTTCTTTTTCATTCTCTTCTCTTCATGTCCCCCCCCCTCATGGTCATAGCCTATAAGGTGCAGGAGGCCATGGATTATAAGTATTGCCAATTCCCTCTCAAGGGGATGTCCCCCTTCTTTTGCCTGACTTAAGGCCCTTTCAAGGGAGATAACAAGGTCGCCCAGCAGGGCTTGATTTAACCCCTTAAATTCTCCTTCCTGCATGGGAAAGGCGAGGACATCTGTAGGTTCATTGATGCCCCTGTACTCTCTGTTTAATGCCCTTATCTTCTGATTATTTACAAGCAGGAGGCTTAACTCAGAACTGTCAAGACCTAGGTTTAGCATGATCTTTCCGGCCAGCTCCCTTATGTAGTCCATGCTTATCCTGATCTTCCTCTGCTGGTTTCTTATCAAGATCTCCAAAATCAAACCCCCAATAATCTGAAAAAGTGGCGCCAGGATATTCTATTCTATGATGGAAGATCCCTGTCAAGACCCTCACAAAGCTGTCAGAGATCCTCCTCAGGTCTTTGAGTGTCAGGTCGCTTTCATCTAATTGCCCGTCCAGGTATATATCATTTACTATCCGGTTTACAAGTCCGGAGACCCTGGCAAGAGAGGGACTGATCAGTGTCCTGGAGGCGGCCTCAACCGCGTCTGCAAGCATGATTATGGCGGCAATCTTTGACTGCGGTTTTGGCCCGGGATATCTGAACTCCTCTTCTTCAACAGGCGCAAGGCCGGGGTCCCTGTTTTTCTTTGCCTTTTCATAAAAATAGTTAATAAGGCGCGTCCCATGGTGTTGTGGTATTATATCTATCACCGGTTTTGGCAGCCTGTGCTCTCTGGCAAGCTCCACCCCATCCTTTACATGGGATATCAGTATCAGGCTGCTCATATGGGGTGACAATTTGTCGTGTCTGTTCACCGGGCCGATCTGGTTTTCTATAAAATATTCAGGCTTCTTTGTCTTGCCTATATCGTGGTAGTATGCGCAGACTCTTGTCAAAAGAGGGTTTACCAAGATCGCCTCTGCGGCGGATTCTGCGAGGCTGCTTATCATTATGCTGTGATAGTAGGTACCCGGCGCCGTAAGCAGAAGGTCTTTAAGGATCGGCTGATTCAGATCAAGAAGTTCCATGAGTTTAAAGTCTGTAGTAACCTCAAAGAGCGATTCAAAGAGGGGGAGAAGCCCTGATACCACAAGTGATACTATCAGGCCGCCGCTTGCAGCGAAGACCATATCGAACGGGCCGGTAGGGGTAAAAAGTTTTGCTTCATAGAGATCAATCGCAACTGCCATCAGGATGTTGGCCAGCCCGATAAATAGACCTGCCCTTAATAAACCTGTCCTCTTTTTGCAGTGGAGGACCGAAAGGGATGCAACGATACCTCCGATGAAGGCATATATGACAAAAAAGCGCTCTTCCGGGATAAGAAGCCCCATGAGTAGGGCAATGATAGTGGAGGAGATAAGTCCTATATGTATGTCGAAAAGGATGGTAATAAACATTGCACCTATAGCAGCGGGTATGGCAAACATAATTGTTGATATATCTATATTGTAGAACCTGTCCGCAAAGGCGCCGAGGAGGAAGTAGCTGAGCTTTGATATTAATATCGTTGTGGATATGATAATGCCCAGGAGCGACAGTTTTATCGGGTCTTTTGCGATTGCCGGCTTATATCTCTTCAGATCGAGGTAGAATATGTAGATGATTATGAGGACGATCAGGAAGAGGCCGGAAAGCATCTGGGTTACGCTATTTTTCCTCTGGTACCTTGCAATCTTTTCCAATATGGGCAGATGGTCTTCTGTGATCCTGTCGCCTCTCTTTAGTATTATCTCCCCCCTTTTTATCTTATAATAAATGGGATGAAGGGCTAATGAGCCCCCTTTTTCGGCTGTTCTTGTATCTTCTATCTCAAGGTCAGTAGGGGCCTTTAATGTCCATGTGGCCGTGTCACCCACCTTTAGTTCGGTGTGAAAGTAGAGGATAGTCGGCGCCAGCATGTAGGTTATAATACCAAGAAGTAAGACAGTAAGAAGCAGTATCTGGAGGGCAGTAATACCGAAGAGGTTCTTAATGTCCTTTCCGAAAAAAGAAAATGCCGGTTTGATAGCCTGGGAAAATCTAGGCTTCTCTTGTCTCTCTCCTCTTGCCCTTTCCAATCTTTCCCTCATATCTGCCATATGCCTTGATTATGTCCTGGACCAGCTTATGCCTGACAACGTCCTTGTCGGTGAAATAAATAAATTCTATACCGGGAATATCAGACAGGATCTCCTGGATCTCTATCAACCCCGATATCCTTTCGATCGGAAGATCGACCTGGGTAATATCTCCTGTTATAACCGATTTTGAGCTAAATCCCAGTCTGGTAAGGAACATCTTCATCTGTTCGGATGTGGCATTCTGGGCCTCATCCAGGATAACAAATGAATCGTTTAATGTCCTTCCCCTCATGTAGGCTAAGGGTGCAATCTCTATCTCTCCCCTTTCAATGAGCCTGTTTGCCTTTTCAAGTTCCATCATGTCATACATGGCATCATAAAGGGGTCTCAGATAGGGGTTCACCTTCTCAGAGATGGTGCCCGGGAGAAATCCCAGCTTTTCTCCTGCCTCTACGGCGGGCCTCGCAAGGATAATCCTGCTTACCTCTTTCCTCATCAGGGATGTTACAGCCATAGCCATCGCAAGATAGGTCTTGCCGGTGCCTGCCGGTCCTATTGCAATCACAATATCATGCTTCTTCATCGCCTCAAGGTATCTCTTCTGTGTCGCAGACTTAGGTATGATAAGACGTTTCTTGGTCTCGAGCGGGATGGTATCGGAGAAGATCTCTTTAATGGATACATCCTTATCGTCAATCATCCTCCTTATCGCGTAATCTACATCATTGGGTCTCAGGTAGAAACCTTTAAGGAAGATCAGGTCGGACAGATCGGAGATGATCCTTTCTGCCCTGTTTATATCCTCACGTCCCCCTTCTATGAGGATCTCTTCTCCTCTTGCCGAGATCTTGACGTCGAACGCGTCTTCTATCATCTTCAGGTGAATGTCGTACTTGCCAAAAAGATTGGAAGTATCAAGCCCCTCTTTAAGCTTGATCTTAACCGGGGTGTTTCTCAAAGATTGGATGGACCTCCTTAATATGAAAAATTATATCAGTATCAGGTCAGAATTACAATCACATGCAGCGGATGAATACACTTTTTGACCCTGGAGTAATATTGAAGTAGAATGTAAAATATCAGGAAGAAAAATCATTAACAGGACTATCCATTGATCCTGCGCCAGATATGTAACCATTAGATAGAGATGAAGGGAGACATGTCATGAATAGGACGTTGGGCTTAATCGGATCAATTTTGGTTCTTTTCTTTTTTGTTTGCGCAGCACAGGCCTTTGAGGTATCAGGTTTGGCCACACCGGAGAGTATGATTGTAGACCCGGACACAGGAAGCTACTATATCTCGAACATCAACGGGTCACCGGCAGAAAAGGACAATAACGGTTTTATAACGAAGCTGGACAAGAATGGAAAGGTCATTGCCCTCAAGTTTATTGAAGGGGGCAGGGCAGGGGTTACGCTGCACGCACCTAAAGGTCTTTCCGTGATCGGCGGTGTCCTCTACGTGACTGATATTGATGCAGTGAAAGGCTTTGACAAAGAGAGCGGAAGACCCTTGCATACCATAGACCTCAAGGGGATGGGGGCCCTTTTCTTAAATGACCTGACCAATGATGAACAGGGGAACCTCTATGCCTCGGACACAACGGTCTTTGTAGACCCCAAGGCCCCTGGCACGATCTTCAAGATTGAGACAAAAAATCAGCATAAGGCTTTGATCCTTGTACGGGATGCTACCCTGGGTCCCCCCAACGGACTTGTAATTCATCCGAAGACAAAACTTCTTCTGGCAAACACCTGGGGTGCAGGCCGGATCATTGAGATCACCCATGATGGAAAGATCAGGACCTTTGCTGAGGATCCTGCATGGAAAGACCTGGATGGGCTGGATTATGACAGCATGGGAAATCTTTATATTTCAAGCTTTACGGGAGGCGCGATTTACAAGATTGCCCCTGATTTAAAATTTAACTCTGTTAAAAGCGGGCTTACCAGCCCGGCAGACATAAACATTGACAGAAAGGGCAACATGATACTTGTCCCCTCTTTCAACGGCAACAGTGCAATGACGATCCCTATAGGAAAATAAGTTGAAATATGCATGTCTATTATCAGGCTCGTCTGGGAGGTTTCTATGTTATACCTATTTTCAATGCTGATCCTCTTGGCAGGCTCGGCAAATCTCTTTGCTGCGATGCACACAGAGACAATCGATTACAGACATGGCGACATCATGTAAATTCTATTCCAGAATAGAATTATCACACTTTACATCAGCTAATTAAAGGGCCTATTTTAGGCTTTACAGACTACAATAAGAAAGTTCCTCAGATTAATATTCTTGGATAGAGGTCCAGGAAGTGTCAAAACGGCCATGCAATTTAAATGAAAAGCGATACCTGGATGCCCAAAGGTATGTGGTACTGGATCTTGAAACAACTATAAATGCGGAATCATTCAATTAACTGAAATAGATGGAGGCAGCAATGGAAAAATACTCTTCA
>CAZYNY010000005.1:0-20627 GCA_964648095.1 uncultured Nitrospirota bacterium
GCAAAGCCGGATGCTCGCTTCGGCTTTGCCGGTGGAGGGGGCGCGCAAGCCCCTATAATAGTTTATCAAATAGACAGCAAACAAGACAAACGAATGAAACCCTGTTTGACAATGGCTTAAGTCCGGCTTTAGAGTATATTATATAACATTAACATCCAATAAGAATGGAGGATATGGCCATGCTGAAGGTCAAAACTTTTACATCTGAACTTAAGATATTCAACACCATAAAGGAGTTACATGCTTTAGATGAACAGGTAAATAGTTTCGTCAGGGAAAATAAGGTCAAGAAGATCGTTTCTGCCGGCGATACCTGTACATCAGATAATAGCGGCGCCACGATAGGTATTATCAGGGTCCTTGCCTATGAGGAATAGTAAAGGACAAGAAGAACTCCAAAAGACAACAAGAGATAAGCACAAAAGGGAGGAACTCAGATCACCTCCCCGGCTAAGTTGGCGGCCGGGGAGGTGATCAACAGATTACATGGCCTGGGCGTGCTTATTCCCCTCCTTGGCATGTTCCACAGCTTCCTCTGCATGCATCATCGCATCTTTCCCTTTTCCTGAATCTGCTAGTTTCACAGCTTCCTCTGCATGCTTTATTGCCTCATTAATGTGGCTGGCTGCCTCTTTTCCATGAGGATTATCAGATGGGATTGCTGCAATCGCAATCTTTGCGCTCTCAATCATCCCCTTTCCGTGTTTGCTCATTATATCAAGATGGCCGGCCTTTCCATGCTCTATCATCTCATTGCCATGCTTGACCATCTCATTACAATTCTTCTTTGCAGCCTTTACATCAACCCCGGCAACAGCGTATCCGATAAAGAGAGCAACTGCCAGAACAGTAAAGACTATTGTACCCAGTTTCCAGGTCTCCTTCATTTAAATCCTCCTTTTTATTATGGTTATATGGTTATTACAGACTTGAAGATGCCAGGCTAATGCTATCAGCATCGCCCATGCAAGTCAAGCATATCTCTTCTCCCAATCATCGATCTCAGGTGAGAAATAGACCACCCTTGTCTTCTTATATTCCTTTGCGCTATAAAGAGCAGACCTCTCCCTGATGCCCGTCTCATCAGACATCCTTGTCAGAATCTTTTCGCAATCCTCAACTGTACGGCCATGTACCATGGTAAATATATTATATGGCCAATCCGGATATGATGGGCGCTGATAACAGTGGCTCACGGCAGAAAAGGCCGCCATCCTTCTGCCCGTCTCTTCAATATCCCGCTCCGGTGCCACCCAGACACCCATTGCATTGGCCCTGAAACCGGCCCTCCTGTGGTGCAGGACTGCTGCAAAGCGCCTCATCCTGCCTTGAGCTATAAATCCCCTTGCATAATCCAGTAATGTCGACGTATCAACACCTGCCTCCCCGGCCGGCAGGTCAAAGGGGCCGGGGGTGATCGGAATGTCCTTCTGAAGAACCCTTATGACAAGGATCTCTCTACCCGTAAGCGGGGGAACCGTGTCGTTTTCCGATCTCCTGCTGTATATACCATCGGAAGATCTCGAAGTCAGATCTTCCTCTCCTGACATATCAAACCTGACGCCTATCTTAAAGAGCCGCAGGGTCGGAAGGAGCCGCATCTCCTCTGCCCCGGCCTTATCTTTTAATATCCCTATCGTCCCCTCAAGTCCAAACCTGCTTGTTGGCGGCACAGCTATGGTAAACCAGAGATTATATTCATTATTCCTTAAATAATTATGGCTTACGCCAGGGTGCTGATTTATTATCGAGGCCGCACTATCAACCTCAGACGGATCAATCTTTGCCGCCACGAGACTTGATTTATATCCCAAGGCCTGCGTATCAAATATGGCGCTTATCTGTCTTATAATCCTCTCATCCTTCAGCCTGGTTATCCTTTCGATTACCTCGACCTCGCTTGTATCGAGTCTTTTTGCTATCTCCCTAAACGGCCTTTCTGATAAAGGAAATTCCGACTGGAGGATATTTAACAATCTCCTGTCTACCTGATCTATCAGGATATCACCAACACTGTTACCGGACATCATCTCCTCTCGCCCACCGCCCTGGCCCTTGTCATCACATCCGGATCTATAACATCTATTTGATTCGAAGATGCAAATTCCTCTATCTTCCCTGCGACCTTCTTTCTCACAAAAAAGGGGACCTTCTTAAGCTGTGTTTTTGCCTCATCCGACCAGGTCATTCTTAATCCAGGGAGTTCTTCTTCTGCCTCCTGATGGAGTTGATGTACCTCGTGGAGAGCGGCCTGACCCTTCGGCTCAAAGCTGCAGAATGGCTCCTCGGATAGATAATCACCGGTCACCGCATATGCCCTGGCCCTGCACCCCTCGCATATATATTTATATTCGCAGATACCGCACTTGCCTGTCAGGAGACCAGGGTCCCTGAGGTTTGCAAAGAGCTTAGAGTCGCGCCATATTGCCTCGAAAGACGTAGTCCTTACATTCCCTGCTGTAACAGGGAGATAGCCGCATGGGTAGACATCCCCCTTGTTTGAGATAAAACAGATCCCTGTACCGGCAAGACACCCCTTTGTCATGGCCGACAGCCCAGATGAATTATGCGCCTTTCCGTCGCCCCTTATCCCTTCGCAGGTAATAGTGTCCACGTGACCTGCCTTAAGTCTTGTCCCGGGCGCGACAAAGGGCTGCGGCTTTATACCGCCCTTCTTATCTTCCAGGATCCTCTGTGCCCTTACCCTGAAATAGTGTGGTGCACAGGTCGCTTTAAGGTCAATCATGACATCCTTTGACCTGTCGTAGAACCAGTTTAGGATCGCCTCGTATTCATCGGCAGGGACCATCTGATCCTCGGCAATATCAACACCGCAACCGACCGGCACAAGCAGAAAGGTATGGAGGGCATCCACGCCAAGCCTCAGGGCAAGATCAAGTATCTCAGGCAGTTCCTTATAATTATGCTTAGCAATGGTGGTATTTATCTGGAGGGACATGCCGAGTTCCTTCAGGTTTGAAAAACCCCTCATCGCCTCATCGAAAGAGCCGGGGATCTTTCTAAAATCATCGTGGGTGCCGGCCTTTCCCCCATCAATGCTTATTGATACCCTCTTGATCCCTGCATCGACTATCTTTTTTGCTATCTCCTTTGTAACCATGGTCCCGTTTGTTGCAAGGACCATCCTTAAACCCTTTTCTGTGCCATAGCTTGCAATATCAAAGATATCCTCCCTGTAGAGGGGCTCTCCTCCCGAGAGGACGATGATAGGCTTTGAAAATGATCTTATCCGGTCAAGCAGATCAAACCCTTCCCTGGTCGACAGATCATCCGGTGACATATGATCTAACGCAGTGGCCCTGCAATGAATGCATCTGAGATTACATCCCTTCGTCGTTTCCCAGAAGACGAGCCTTGGAAGATATTCCTTTTCAACAATCATTATTAGTTATTATAATTTCGCATCTAATTCATTGTCAATCAAAAACCTCATTTTTGTAACCTGAGATTGATTATTCAAAATTCTATATTGTATAATATCGCCATGCAGCAGAGGGCAGGAAAAAGGGGTGATTTTGGGTCCTTCAAGGCGTCAGTCCTTTTCTGTCCAAAGTGCAGGATCGCAACGCCTGCCAGAGAAAAGCTCCTCCTTATCCTTCCTGATTCGAGCCTTTACGACTACCTTTGTACATATTGCGGGACATCCACCGGAAGCAGGACTGAAAAGGCGCTCAAGGATACCAGGATTTATATTCCATAGGGATATACCATTGCAAAAAATCCGGATTGCCGGCAGACAAAAGAATGGATTAGATCGCCATATCTAAGAATTGTTCTGTAAGGCTCTTTACGCCCTTCATTAGGTCCTGATAATTTATATCCCCCCTCAGCACCTGATAGTATAGTTCTATTATCTCATCATACTCCTGGGTCGCCTTGAACCAGAGCTTGGGGAAGGAGTATATGAAGTATGAGAGCCTTGCGGCAATCGCCAGTTCAGGGTATATCTCGGACCTGACACGCTCATCATAGGAAGAGAGGTCAGGCCGGTTCTTGCCAAGGGCCTCGGCTATGGAAGAGGCGGCAAGCTGTCCGCTCCAGACCGCATAATAGATCCCCTCGCCGAAAAAAGGATCAACAAGATTTGCGGCGTCTCCTGCAAGGAGGATCCTGCCCTTTGAAACCCTGGAACCGGGAGGATGAAAGACCGGGATCGGATATCCCTTCGGTTTAGGCAGCTCCAGCCCCTTCACAATATCATTTTCTTTCTGAAATTTATTGAAGTGCCCCGGAAGATCGACTTTTCCCTTAAACCCTGCCATCCCCACAGAGAGGGTATCCCTTTTTGGAAAGATCCATATATAACCACCCGGAATACCGCCGAAGTCGATCAGTACCTTATCGCCGATTCCATCCAGGGTCTTTTGGTCCACCTCCACATCGCTCTCTATGGCCGGAACCGCCTTTCCCACTCTTCTCCGCCCGATCTGCTTCGACACCATGCCATTTGCGCCATCCGCCCCGACAAGCACCCTGCCCCTGTAACGGGCACCGGTGGTTTCAACCTCTATATGGTCGTCAGTCTCTCTGACGGCAACTATCTTCTCCTCCTCCCTGACTTCCACCCCTGCCTTCCTCGCCTTGTCAACAAGGTGAAGATCAAACCTGCTTCTTGTTACCAGGTAAGCTATGGGACTCGGTGAGAATACTACAAGGTCTTCCTTCCCCTGATAGGTAAAGTGAATGCCCATGACCTTCTTTTCTATCAGGCCGTGAAAATCGTTGGAGAGGATCTTGTCTATCCTTGTGGAGAGTCCGCCTGCACATGTCTTGTATCTTGGGTGCAGGCTCTTATCGATCCCAAGAACAGCCAGTCCTCTGCGGCCGGCCTCATAGGCAGCCGTTGCACCGGCTGGACCGAGACCCGCTACTATTACATCGTAGAGCATTTGGAGATTATAAGGTGAGACATAAATGTTGTCAATAAATTCAGTTCAGGCGTTTAATCCGTGTGGGCAGCATTTCCGTCACTGCACCACCCAATAATCTGCCGACACTTCAGCCTGTTTAAGTATTGTATCAACGGCTTTCTGCTGTTTGTCCGGCGGGTATCCATATTTATTTAAAGTACGCCTAACGATGACCATGAGTTTTGCCCGAGCGCTTTCTTTCATTGCCCAGTCTATTGTTGCATTTTTACGGACTTTATCCGCGATTTCACGGGCTATGCTTTTCAGTGTTTCATCGCCTAAAATCTTTACCGCGCTGTCGTTGATTTCCAATGCGGTATAGAATGCAAATTCGTCTTTCGTTAATTTCAGCTTCTCGGCCAAACCGTCTACGGATCTGATTTGCCTGGCAATAGCCAATAATTCTTCGATAATTTCAGCGGTTGTTAAAAGGTTATTCTGGTATTTCTTGATCGATGCCTCAAGCATATCCAGAAGATTCTTCCCTTCTGTAATATTGAATCTCAGCCGTACCTTGATTTCATCATTGAGAATCTTCTTCAGGAGTTCAATGCCAAGGTTCTTGTGCTTCATCTCCTTTACATCTTGAAGGAATTCTTCTGAGAGCAATGAAATGTCCGGCTTTTTGATTCCTGCAGCATCGAAAATATCCACAACTTCGGTTGACTCAACCGCCTGATTCACAATCTGCCGGATGGCGGATTCATAATTCTTTTTATCCCCGTTATCACCTTCGCCTTCAAACTTGAGCAGCCGTGCCCGGACAGACTGGAAGAAGGCAATTTCATCGGTCAAAGCAAGCGCGTCTTCATGCGGGACTGCCAGCGCAAAAAGCCTTGAAAGCGCGGTTGACTCCTTGATAAATCGGTCTTTGCCCTGTTCTATTGAAAGTATGAATTCCTCGGCTTGAAGGATGATAGAAAGGCGCTCAGAAGTACCGACACTGAAAAAGCGCATATAATCAAATCCATGAAACATCTGGCGCACCACTTCAATCTTTTCAAGAAGCATTTCTAATGCTTTTTCCTGGGTCTCAACCGCATTTCCTTTTCCACCGGAACTCGCATAAAAAGCCATTGCATCTTTCAACGCATTCCCTATCCCGATGTAATCAACAATGAGTCCGCCCTTTTTATCATCTCCAAAGACACGGTTCACCCGTGCGATGGCCTGCATGAGTGTGTGCCTTTTCATCAGCTTGTCAATATAGAGCGTATACAGACAGGGCGCATCAAATCCGGTCAGCCACATGTCCCGCGCTGTTCGGGGAGTGGGGGAAGGAGGATGTCAATATGGTTAAAAGTATCCCTTGTGATTGTATCAAAGACTCCACCATGCGCTATTTGCTGAAAATTATTAATTGAATCTTTGGTCAAGTAATACAAATAATCACAATCCGAAATATCTGGGATATTGTTTATTCCATAACAGGATTGATTAAATGCCATTTTCTTTTTAAGAACAGCGAGTGCCCCAACCGTCCCTCTAGCCGAAATAATAATGTCGCCTGCATTAAGTAGTTTGGTGCTGCTATTTTCCAAACCTTTTTTCGTTATAGTTTTCTCGGTATTGTAAACGTACTTATTACCTGTGTTGAAATCTGTAACTGACAACCAAGGAATATCACCATTCCAATATTCTGAAACAGTTGTTTTGGGGGTGCCACCACCAACTAATTCAACCACATCCCCCAGCCTGCATTCCTTCCACCCCCTCATTCCTTCACCTCCAACTTCGCGAGGTTCTTCCGGATGAGCTCATTCAGCCGCACTTCCTCCTTCATCTGCTCGTCAATGAACTTCTGCATATGCTCCTTCCGGGGTAGTTCAACCTGGTATTTTGATACGAAAAGGTTATTATCCATGCCTGCGAGGGCATACTCGACAAGTAAATGGTCTTTCTGTGTGCATAACAATATACCGAGCGGGGGATTATCATTATCAGTCATGATGTTCTTTTTATACCAGCTTACATTTGTCAATTGTGGAGCCGCTGTCTCCACAATCTGAGGATAGGTTTCATAGAACTGGCGACAGCGGCGCAGATATCGGTCTGTATGGCACTTATCAAGGTCCTTTTGATTCATCCCTTAACCTCCAGCTTCGGGGTGGTCGTTTCGGCTCCGCTCAACGACCTATGCTCTCCGCTCAACGACCTATTTTCTCCATTCTTCGACCTATCCGAGTCATCCTCGCGGTCACCGAGCGAAACCGAACGGTCACTGAGCTGGGGCGAACGGTCACTGAGCGGAGCCGAACGGTCACTGAGCGGAGCCGAAGTGACCGCTATCTTTCCACTATGGCTTTCATTCTTACACTCAGCAAGGAAATGAAGTCTCTGGGTATTTCGTTCGATCAACGCCTTCTTTTTCGCATGACTCCATCCCTGAACCTGCTTCTCCCGGTAGAATGCTTCATCAATCCTGGAGTATTCTTCATAATAAACTAGTTTCACGGGATGCTTTTTCCTGGTATAATTCGCACCTTGAAAATTCTGGTGTTCCCAGAGGCGCTTTTCCAAATCTTTGGTGCTTCCGGTGTAATAGGTTCCATCGGCACATTCAAGTATATACATATAAGGCACTATTTCTTCTCCATTGCCCAGACTATAGAGCCCATTTGAAATGTTGGTCAATCCTCATTTCTTCACCTCCAGCCCTGCAAGATTATTTCGGATGAGCTCATTCAGCCGCACTTCCTCCTTCATCTGCTCGTCAAGTTCCGCCTTGAGCTTTCCAAACCGTTCCGCAAAGACAAAATCATCCTCATCTTCGGGTAGGCCGATGTAACGGCCCGGTGTTAGCACGTAATCCTTTTCTCTGATTTCATCGAGCGTTACCGATTTACAAAAACCCGGTATGTCGGTATAACCAACACCCTCACCCTGCCCTCTCCCAGAGGTAGAGGGTTTAGCATTGGTAGAAGGGGGAGTTAAATTTCTCCAAGCATGGTACGTTCCGGTTATTTTGGCAATGTCTTCATCGGTAAAATCTTTTGTCCGGCGATTAATCAGATACCCAAGATTGCGGGCGTCCATGAAGAGGATTTTGCCCTCTTCACCCTCATCCCTGGCCCTTCTCCCAGGGGTAGAAGGGTCTTCACTCCCTCTCCCGCTGGGAGAGGGCTGGGGTGAGGGTTGTGGCGAATGCCTGTAGTTGTACTGATGAGCCACAATAAACTTCTCGCTCTGAACAAACATACCGCCAGACCCGCAGCAGGGATCAAACACGCGGCCTTCGTATGGTTCAAGCATTTCAACCAGCAGTTTAACAACGCTTCTGGGGGTGTAGAACTGTCCGCCCTTCTTCCCCTCGGCAAGCGCGAATTGCCCGAGGAAATATTCATACACCTGGCCGAGCACGTCCTTGCTTTTTGCTTGTTCGGTGCCGAGCGCAATCGTGCCGACAAGGTCGATGAGCCCGCCCAGACTTGCCCGGTCAAGATTCTGCCGTGCGTAAACCTTGGGAAGCACGCCTTTGAGGGAAGGATTCTGGCGTTCAATGGCTTCCATGGCTTCATCCACATAACCGCCAATATCTACTTTTTTACCATTATCGAGAAGGATTTCGGTCTTCTTGGCGTTATCGGAAATGGGTTTCCATCTGGCGACAGGCGGGACAAAGAAGACCTTCTCAGCGGTATATTCGTTCGGGTCTTCCGGGTCAGCCCCTTCGTATTCGCCCTTGCCCTCTACAAGTTTGGAATGCAGAACCTCAAAGGCATCGGATATGTATTTGAGAAATATTAAACCAAGGACAACATGCTTATATTCCGCGGCATCCATGTTTTTTCGCAGTTTATCCGCTGACTGCCAGAGTGTCGCCTCAATGGATTCCTGCTTGTTGTTCTTCCTGTCTGCTTGCTTGATCTTAGGCATTATATCTCCGTTCGGACTTTCTGTTTTTACACCCGCTTAGGACGATCGGGTCTTTTTTGGGCGCGCAACGTTCCTTTTAACTTATTTTAAGAATGCTTGAATTGTATAGTGGGCTTGTTGGAGTGTCAAGTATTTGCCAAAAAAATCGGCAACATGGGCCATATTATACAGAAATCCCCTCCCTTGATGTCCATAGCCTCTAGGTTATTGGAGAAGCGCATTGTTAATTCCATTCGTAAATTGACCTCCTCAGATAGAACCCAATACAAAGAAACAATAGATACCTGATATAAATAGAATGCAAAAGATCTTTGATTATCAATCTATTGCGGGAGGCCAGATCAAAGGTCAAAGGCTTGGTAAATCAGTGCCGGCATAAACTGCTCATAGATTATTGCTTCATCCATTCCCCCACGGACCCTCCTTTTTGTGATTTGACAGGAATAGAAATCATTGGTACTCTATAAGTGCCTACAATAGGCACACATTTATGAAATATTTTGATTGGGATGATGAGAAGAACGAGCTTCTTAAGAAAATGCGAGGAGTGTCATTTGAGCAGGTTGAACTGGCAATAGCATTGGGTGATCTGGTTGACCGGGTTAAACATCCGAATCCGGCAAAATATCCCAATCAGAAGGTTTTTCTGGTAAGGATAGAAGATTATATCTATTCTGTTCCATATGTAGAAGATGACGATAAATTATTTTTGAAAACAATAATACCAAACAGCAAGGCAACAAAAAAGTATTTAGGAGGCGAAAAATGACAAAGGCAGCACATTTATATAAAGACGAGAGGGCATTGGCTCAATCACTTGAAAAAGAAGACTGGGTTTCGGACCTCACTAAAAAAGAAAAAAAGCAATACGAGGAATATGCCCGCTATAGCCTGAACAAACAAAGACGAATCAATATACGAATGACTGAGCGGGATTTAAAGAAAATTCGGGCGAAAGCAATCGAAGAGGGGATTCCATATCAATCCCTTATCTCAATGCTGATTCATAAATACAACGAAGGGAAGGTATCAATTAATCGATGAATGCCCAACAAACTGTACTGGTGACAACTTAGGAGGTAAGGTCCCTTACCATTTCTGCCTCCCTATTCCCTCCCCTTAATTAAAGACTCAACCACTGACGGATCGGCTAATGTTGTTGTATCACCTATGGCTTCTACTTCTCCCTCGGCTATCTTTCTTAAGATCCTCCGCATTATCTTGCCGGATCGGGTCTTTGGCAGGGCATCTGAGAATTGCATCTTATCCGGTGTGGCTATAGGGCTTATCTCCTTTCTGACATGGCCTATCAGGGTCTTCTTTAAGGAGGCAGAAGGCTCATTTCCATTTTTTAATGTAACAAAACAGTAGATCCCCTGCCCTTTAACATCATGGGGAAAACCTACTACTGCAGCCTCGGCTACAGTCTCATGGGATACCAGGGCGCTTTCTATCTCGGCGGTTGCGAGGCGATGACCTGAGACATTTATCACATCATCTATCCGTCCCATCAGCCAGTAGAACCCATCATCGTCAATCCTACACCCATCCCCGGTAAAATATTTGCCCGGAAACTTAGAAAAGTAAACCTTCTTTATGAGTTCATTCTTTTTGTCACCATATACACCGCGGATCATCCCTGGCCAGGGCCTTGTGATCACAAGACTGCCCCCCTCATTTATATCTGCTGCTGAGCCATCATGCCTCAGGATTTCAGGGAAGACACCAAAGAAGGGCCTTGAAGCTGAACCGGGTTTTGTCGGGATGGCGCCGGCAAGGGGTGTAATCATTATCCCCCCTGTCTCGGTCTGCCACCAGGTATCCAACACAGGACACCTCTCCTTTCCTATGACACGATGATACCAGATCCACGCCTCCGGATTTATCGGCTCACCTACTGTACCGAGGATCCGGATGCTGGATAGATCATGTTTATCAGGCCATGCCTCCCCTAATCTCATCAATGCCCTTATGGCTGTGGGAGCAGTATAGAATATGTTAATCTTATTGTCTCCTACTATCTTCCAGAGCCTGTCCGGTTTGGGATGGGTAAGGACGCCTTCATACATAAATGATGTTGCCCCATTGGATAAAGGGCCATAGACAACATAAGAGTGTCCTGTAACCCATCCGATATCTGCCGTGCACCAGAAGATATCCCTGTCTTTTACATCAAAGATCCACTTAAAAGAGATATTTACATGAAGTAGATATCCTGCTGTAGTATGCAAGACACCCTTTGGTTTACCGGTACTGCCGCTTGTATAGAGGATAAAAAGCGGGTCTTCTGAGTCCATCTCAGCGGGAATGCATCTATCGGTGATATCAGGGGCATTCATCTCCTCATGCCACCAGTAGTCCCTTCCAGGCTTCATATCTGCCTGGCTGTTACCCCTGTTATAGACTATTACCTTTTCTATGCTTTTTAAGCCATCCGATAATGCCTTATCTGTCTTCTTCTTTAAGTCTACAACCCTGCCTCCATGAAAGCCGACATCCGATGTTATAACCATCCTGGAGTTGCAGTCTAATATCCTGTGCCTTAAGGCATCTGCACTAAAGGCTGAAAAGACAACCGAATGTATTGCGCCGATCCTTGTGCAGGCCAGCATTGCAACAGGAAGTTCCGGGATCATAGGCAGATAGATAGTTACAACATCCCCCCTTTTTATCCCATGCTTAATTAGGACATTGGCGAAACGACAGACCTGCGTATGAAGCTGCTGATAGGTCAGGGTCCTTTTTTCTTTCTCATCTTCCCCCTGCCAGATAATAGCGGCCTTATTCTTCCTCCATGTGTCAAGATGCCGGTCAAGACAGTTATGTGAGATATTAAGCCTGCCGCCCTGAAAGAATCTAAGATATGTACCTTCGACCTCTCCGATTCGCGTAAAATCATATTCTAAGACCCTCTCCCATTTCTTAAACCAGGAGAGGTTCTCTTCTGCTAGCCTTGCCCAGAACCCTTCAGGGTTATCTATCGATTCCCTGTAAAGCTTCTCATACTCCTCCATGCTTTTTATATAGGCGTTTTTGCTTAAATCCACAGGAGGATAATATATCCTCTCCTCCTTCATCATTGATTCAATTTCCTCCCTCATATTACCTCCTTATCGTCATTAGGTATGCCATAAAAAAAGGAATAAAGAAATATACCAGATTTAAAATATAAAGGAAAGCATTCCGGCCGGAATAGATATATAGCTCCTGCCGGCCGGCTACCAGGCTGTACGGACTGGATAGCGGCTGATCTGATCATCGGGTGTTAGAAGTATCAGGCCGTGGACCAAAGCTTGCGAAACCAGCATTCGGTCAAACGGATCGGTGTGGAATGAGGGGAGGCGATGGACATGCAGCGCCGCTTCTTCTTCCAAAGGCAGATCTGAAATCCCATGTTGTTTTCGCTGAACGGGTATGAACCGTTCTGGCGGCTCTGGAAGTGGTAGTCGGCCAAGTGCAAATTTAACGGCAATCTCCCAGGCAGAGACTACGCTTAGATAAATATCATTATCCGGAGATATGAATTGCTCACGGGCATAGAGAGAAAGCTCGTCTGCATCGGTAATAATCCAGAGGAAAGTACAGGTGTCTAGCAGGAAATTCATGAACCTTTACCTTGAAAGGCATGCAGGACCTCCTCTGGAAGAGGTTCGGAGAATTCCGCCGGCAAGCGGAATCGACCTTTCGCCAACCCTATGGAGCGCTTATCTTTCCATGGAAGTTGAAGAGGTTTAATTTCCGCAATCGGCACGTTACGCTTACACAATAAGATTGTCTCCCCGCGCGAAATTCGCTTGAGATAGCGAGAGAGATGGGTTTTTGCTTCATGAATGTTCAACTTAAGCATGGTTTAATTCTAAACTAAGAAGTAGGCTAAGTCAAGGCGCCGTTTGAACCTCTCTCTAATACACCTCCTGCAAGCCGGCGTTCCGAAAGAAATTCCCTTATTATCGCCCTTCTGGTTATTATTCCCCTGGATGGATCTATTGTTTTATTTAGTCGCGCGCAGCTCCTCTTCTACCCTTTCCGCTAAAAAGACCTTCAATAGAGACTGATAGGGGATATCGCGCTTATTGGCTAAAAGCTTGAGATGCTCGATCAGGGATTCGGGTAGTCTTACCGCGATGGTTTTGGTTGAGGGTTTTAGGTGTGGAAATAGAACCCTTTTCGCATTTGAATAGTCAACATACTCAGTTGAGTCGTGGGTTGACCAGAACTCAAACTCCTCTTTTTCATCTTTAAATTTTGGAACCTTTTTTAACCTGTTCATTATAAAACCTCTTTTCTTTTTTATTCATATCTCTTGCCGATATGATCCTTATCTTGTTATGTCTTATCGTGAACACGACAAAAAGGGGTCGATCGTTGTCGGTCTTACCTAACACATAATAGCGATCTTCAGTCTTAGAGTGTCCTGTATCTTCTTTGACGACAAGGGGTTCAATGAAGAAGACCTCTTCACATTCGATATGGGTAACTCGATGCCTCTCCCAATTCTTTTTGATATTTCCTTCATCCCAATCAAAACCCTCAACTTGAGATAATAAGTCCATTGCTCAACTCATTATGTATATTTTCAATATATACAATGTCAGCAGGCATGTCAAGCTAAGACAAACGTCAAAAATGAAGTGTCATTGCAAGGAGCAGAGCGGTCGCGAGGCAAAGCCGAAGCAAACTCAGAGATTCCTCATGTCAACTTACTTAGGTGGTTTACTATAGTTACTCCAGAATGCCTAATATACCTCCTGCCAGTCGGCAAGCCTTAGGAAGTTTTGGGGCCGAACCATAAAGACCTCATTTAGCGAATTGGCTGTTGGGGAGAAATATTGAGACCAGATAGTCCCATCCCGATGAAGGATTATTCCAGTGTTTCCTGATGCCCAGCAGTCGGTTGATGAATTGCAGTAGACCGAATTAAGATTTTGATCTATCACTGGCAGGCCCCCAGGGCAAGCCCAGCTTGCACCGTTCCACCTCAATATGGTCAAGCCGGGATTGGCACAGCCTCGGCGATTCCCCACTGCCCAGCCGTCGCTTGCCGATACCATAAAGATTGAATTAAGGTTCTGGGCACCTATCCCGGTAGTTATAATAAACTGACTCCAACTGCCAGTCCATCTTAGGAATGTCCATTCATTGTTTCCAGCTCCTATCCTATTCCCAACTGTCCATCCATCAGTTGCTGAGACCATAGATACCGAATTTAGGTTCTGGGCATTTGCAGCAGTAGTTACAGTGATCTGATTCCATGTACCGGCTGTAGGACTGTTCCATCTTAAAAATGTCCAGCCGTTGGTCGCATTGGCAATCCTGTTACCCACTGTCCATCCATCACTCCCAGAGACCATATAGACCGAATTTAGATTCTGGGCATTGGCAGCAGTAGTTACTGTGATCTGATTCCAGATACTGCCATCCCAACGGAGGAATGTCCAGCCGTTGGTCGCATTGGCAATCCTGTTACCCACTGTCCATCCATCAGTTGCTGAGACCATAGATACCGAATTTAGATTCTGGGCATTGGCAGCAGTAGTTACTGTGATCTGGTTCCAGGTGCCGGCAGTTGGACTATTCCATCTAAGGAAGGTCCAGCTATTGGTGGCATTGGCGATGCGGTCGCCCACTGTCCATCCATCTTCAGAGAACCCATTTAGATCTATATCGAGCATCGAGATTGAGTTGAGACTCTGGGTGAGTCCGACAGGCACTGAGACATTATCCCAGTTGATCCCGTTCCAGCGAAGGAGGGCCGGCGGAGGAGATGGAGGGGCCGCCCAGGCGAATCCATCCCAGTGAAGGATCGTTCCATTGGTGCCAACTGTCCAGCAGTCGTTGGGATTGGCGCCAGGACAGTTAATGCTATTCAAGGTTTCATTGATATTCAGACTGGAGTTTTGTGTGGTCCAGTCGCAGATCGTAGGGGCAGGACAGGTGGTCCAGCGCACAATCAGAGGCCGTTGGGAGGCCCCCGCCCCAGGATCTCCTACTGCCCGACAGTCTGTCTGTCCTGTACAAAACACCGAGTTTAAAGGCTGATTGATGTTAAGAGTTGACGTATCTTGAAGACTCCAAGTACAGGGAGACCCACCTGTGCAGCGGAGGATCAAAGGGCGCTGGCCCCCACCTCCAGGGTCTCCAACTACCCAACCGTCAGTAGAAGAGATCATGAAAACACTACTGAGATTCTCATCTGCCGATCCAGGCAAACTTCCCTGACAGGCCCAACTTGTGCCGTCCCATATTAAAATGGTCGGGCCTGGACTGATACAACCTCGCCGATCCCCCACTGCCCAACCTACAGTTGGTGATACCATATATACAGAATTGAGGCGTTGCGCGTTCCTAGGAGTAGGCGGCGGTGTAACCAGATTCCATGTGTTGGCGACTGGATTATTCCATCTCAAGAATGTCCATCCAGTCGTTGTATTCGCAATGTGATCCCCCACTGCCCAGCCATCGGTTGCCGAGACCATAGATAATGAATTTAGGTCCTGGGCAGTAGAACCAGCACCGGTGTCTACTGTGACCTGATTCCATGTATTAGGAATCGGATTATTCCATCTGAGAAAGGTCCAGCCCGTTCTTGTAGGCCCGCTCCTCTGTCCCACTGCCCAACAATCTGTTGTTGAAACACAATGTACTTCGTTGAGATCCAGCGTAGTTGGAGAAGATACAGAAGACCAACTGACCCCATCATAATGGATAATTGCTCCCCCTGCCCCCACTGCCCAACAATCAATAGCAGAGTTGCAAAAGACACTATTGAGATTCGCAGTGATCGGAACAGCACCTCCGACACCCCACCCATCCAGATATTTACCCGCCTGGGCACGCAATACCCTCTTTGCATCTCCGATTATGCCTGTAGGGACGGTTGCAGTAACGGCAGTTGTAATCTGGATGGCCGTTGCACCGGAATTATGGGCAACAGCCTGGGAACCTTGTGTACCGCGTGTACAGCCTAAAAAACCACCTACTATCCCTGTGCAATATAAAAACTCCTGATCTATCTTTATGGTGCCCGGTATCATAAAGCCTGTTGTGCTTGAAACCGGTATTGTAGTAGAAACATTTGTTACACTGGCTGATAAGGCCGTAGCATGGTATACGCCAGAGTCTATGTTATGCTGTACTGCCAAGCTCCCTCCAACACCCCTTGTAGCACCGGTAAAGCTGGCAGCTGTTGTGCCTGTATAGTCGATAAGTTCTGATTCGATTAATATCCGGCCTGGGGCAGGAAAGCCAGTAGTTGAGACAACATTTATAGTAGTAGCGGCGGCTGTCAGAGGATTGTTGGTTATAACCGTTGGTGGGTCAACAATGAATCCACCAGATCCTAAATTGACCTTCGACGTCCCCCTCCCGGAATATGGAGGCTTTGAATAATTAGGGTAGGACTGCTTCATCAGATGTTGCTGGCCTGCGTTGGCGATATAGAGCGCCTCGCCTGACCTTGCCTGATACATACCGATATCACTATCTGTGGTTACAAGGGAGGTGAGCATGGCGGCCAGTATCCCGAAGAGTATAAGGATGACTATGGCTATTATCAGTGAAAAACCTTTTTGATTAGATATCTTTGACATAAACCTACTCAACCTTAACCTCAACCTTCCTTAATATATGTTAATAAATATTCCTCAGGTTCACCTCTGATCTAAGTTCGACAGTCTCGTCTCCAACCTTGATCTGAAGATCCGCCTGTATCCTCCAGACATCTGAAAGGGAATCGGGAGGTATAACTACCGGGGTTCCGTCTTTTTTTAGATATGTTAGCGTCATTGCCTCCACGCAGCAGGCAAGATCAGTTCCGTTTCGCTGAAGTGGTGTTGACGGTGTCCCGCTCCATGAATAGGTAATAGTAGAATTTGCCGGATTAATGAAGGTAAGGGAGACAGGTGTAAAACCGGCGCTGATGCTCTTTGCTTCCCTTATCTCCCGCAGCATCCTTTCCATTGCCGACCTTGCGTTCTGAAGTGCCTCCTTTCTTGTGTCAACTGCCACTGATACCCTCATAGTTGGCGCAAAGGCTGCTGTTATCGCAATGGCAATGATACCTACTATTACTATTGCTAGGATAAGTTCTATTAGTGTAAAGCCCTGCTTGCCTTTCATATTACTCCCTTACATCTGCTACAACAGATACCAGCGATACTACCGGTGATGGTAGATCCGGAAGGCCGCTATAGTTTATATTTACGGTTACCCGCTTAAATCCAACGTCATTATTTGGTAGTCCTGGATCACAATCAGGGTTTTGAAGGTTTGCGTCTACAAGGCAGACCTCTACAATCCTGGTATATCCTGTGAATGGGCTTGGCAAGGCCGTAGTTGTTGTGCCAATATCAAGATCAGGAGACGCTCCATAGCCCGCATCCCTCTTTTTGGCGATAAGTTCCTCTATCCGCTCCTGTGCCAGAACCTGTGCTGTTGATACCACCTCAGCATTTATACTCTTACCTGTAGTAAAGCTGATAGCAGATACAAGGCCAAGGACTCCAATAGAGATGATGATTATAGCGAGGATTATCTCGATGAGGGTGAAACCGTCTTCTCTATTGATCAACTTCATAGAAATCTGTTTAATAGGTCAATTTGCCAGTATTAGGCTCTACTGTCAAGGTCTTAGAGTTCCCTGAATAACTTAGTATTACAGAACCTGATGTCAACGGCGTACCGGTTTCATCAGTAGGGGCACCAAGGGGATTAAATTCTAATGCCTGGGCGCATGGCGGGGTTCCTCCGGCCCCCGTGCAAAAACTTGGCGTGCTGATAGCAACCCCTTGCAGTTGTGGATCACTACTATAATCAACTATCAGGTCGCCACCCCCAGCCGGGTTTCTTGCCGGTGTGTCAGGATTTGGATCATTCTCCTGGAACACAGTATAGGTGTTAGGGACTGTAAAGACAACACCATGCCTTATCTGCTTCGTCATCGAAAGCTGCTGTGCATAGCGGATATCTGAGGCGAGCCTCCTTGCTGCGCTGTTTAGCTTTGTACTATTTATATCGCCAATGCTGATTGAGATGATAAAACCAATGATCCCCAATATTATGATTATAAGGACGAGCTCTATTAGGGTAAAACCTCTTTCATCTTTATGCATACTTAACCTATCTCTTTGATCTATCTAATTAAAATTATACTATATAAGACAGATATAGCCAAAGCACTAAAGAGGAAGACAAACAACAGCTCATGAGCTTGGTATAGGCAAGATGATAAAGGTTATGATCCTACTTTAAGAAGGTGGCAATGATTGCGAGAAAGATCGTTACCTGGATGCCGATGATCCAGAGGAAATAGCGGGAAAACTTCTGGTCAAGGGAATCGATCCTCCCTGATAATTCTTCTCTGATTCTGTCTACCTTCTGGTCGAGGGCATCGATCCTCGATGATAATCCGTCTATCCGTGAGGACAACCTCTGATCAAGGTGCGATATCATCTCCCTGATCTCAGAGCCTAGCCTTGACTGCTCCTCTACCTTTCCTTCAAGATAGGCAACCCTCTCTTCTAATGTAGGCGGCATTTATCTTTCTCCAGTAAGTTTAAAGACATAATACCATAGCCCTATTTGAAATGCATCAAAAAACACATATGACAACAAGTCGGCACAAAGGAGGATGAAAATAACCCCGCAACTTAATAACTGTCATCCCCGAATGCTTCTATCCCCGATAAGAATCGTTCGGGGACGGATATGGTGTTTAATAAAACCATGCCCTCGAATGAATCTATCGGAGGCAGATTCCCGCTAAAGTCCTGCGGGAATGACAACTCTGGAGGGGATTTTCGGGACAAAAGAAAGCAAACTAAGGAGGACAGCCTCCTCTCCTCCTTAGTTGTTAAGAGCGTAGACCCGACCCTTTCTTGTTATACAACACTAGCTACAATCAGCCTTTCCACCCATTGAAAGGGCACCAGTGGTCTCATTATAAGTTACCAAGGCTACCCTATTACCAGATGCATCACAGCCTGTGGCTGTTCCATCACAACCGATGGTTCCACCCGAACATATACCAAAGGTGCCTGTTGGAGTGCCACCCGTATACGCACCTTTCACTACACCGCTTCCCGTAAGTGTCACGAGAGTGTGTACGTCCGTTGAAAATGTGCCACCCACAGCCGATGTTGGCAAAGTCTTATTCTTGCTTATTGCAATCGCTATTTGAGTATTGAATTGACTAAATGCACCATCGATAGCAGCGTCTTTGGCTTCAGTAAAGATAGTTCCGAACTGAACTGTTGCCACTGCAGCTAATATTCCCAGGATGACGATAATCAGCACCAGCTCGATCAGCGTAAAACCTTTTTCATTCTTTAGAATATTCATTCCTTTTCTCCTCCCTTGTTTTGGTTATGATTTATGTTTAACGTTCTCACCACTTCTCATGCCCCTCTGTTGTGGATGAGACCCTGCCTTCTTTTGGTTCATATGAGTATCTGTTCCCGAAGGGGTCTATAGGATACCCCTCGCTGTCCACGGCCAATCCCCTCAGGTATTGATCATTAAATATCGTTCCCTCCTTTGTTGGAATAATATACCTCTTTCCTAACAACTCTTTCAAGTCCTCCGGCGGATTATTGTTAAGCAGGACATATAGCTGAATCGAGGTCCTGATATTTATCAACCCCATCCTCAAAGCCGTCTCCCTCGCCTCCCTGGCCATCCTCTGATATCTCGGTATCAAAACCACAAACATTATGGATATCAGAAGGCAGACAATAATTGTGTCAATTATCCCAAGGCCTTTTTCATTGAAGCCCTGACCATCTACACCATGAGTTATTGACATATACAATATCCATGCCAAACCGATTGGAATAAATAATATATAAATTTTATAATAATTTCAAGAAGATAATTAGAATTAAATAAGATTGGCCTCCGGGATCTCCAGGAATTGTGTAAAGGATTGCCCGCTAATATGTCAAAAAAAGCCATGCTTTTGACGCTATACAGGCTATGTGATATAGTTTTTACGTTGGAGATAAAATGCAGAAGATACCCATGGGCTTGCTTCTGCTTCTTAGGTATTTATCTAGCGAACAACGTGAGCAAGAGGGGGAGGCACCACAGGCTTTGCCAACTGGAGGGGGCGACTTAAAACCAGCGAGCAAAGCGAGCGTTGAGGGGGAGGCGACTATCATCTGTGGGGGCCCGTGCGGTGCAGTGGCTCCTCCGATGCCCCCACACCCCGCGCTTGCACCGGCCAAGCCGGATGCTCGCTTCGGCTTTGCCGGTGGAGGGGGCGACGCAAGCCCCTTAAATAGATGACCAGGATCATAGACAGATACATCTTCAGAGAGCTCCTTCCCCCATTCTATTTAAGCCTGATCCTCTTCATATTTATCTTTCTGACTAACCAGATATTGCGGCTGATGTCCCTTCTTATAAATAAAGGCGTTGATATTTTGACGATTCTTAGGGTCCTGTTATATATAACCCCATCCTTTCTGGTCTTAACCTTGCCTATGGCCGTACTTATCTCATCCATAGCTGCCTTTAACAGGCTGAGTCAGGACAGGGAGATTATGGCAATAAGGGCCTCAGGGATATCTCCATACAGGCTTTTTATACCAGTGGGTATATTTTCGCTAATCATCTACCTTTCCACGGCCATACTATCCCTCTATGCGCAGCCATGGAGCGGAAGATCCATGAAGAACCTCGCATTCAATATCTTGAAAAAGGAGATAACCGTAGGACTGGAAGAGGGTAAGTTCAATGACCTGATCAATAATATGGTAATATACATAGATAAGATGCCGGCGCCCCAGAGCATGCAGGGTATATTCATTTCTGATATTAGGA
>CAZYNY010000005.1:20637-55922 GCA_964648095.1 uncultured Nitrospirota bacterium
ACCCCAGCCTTATTGCAGCAAGAGAAGGCGTCATTATTACTGAGCAGGCCTCAAACCGTATCGAGTTTATTTTAAAGGATGGGAGCATAAATAAGAAGGGGAAGAATGACAGTATCTACCAGCGCGTGGTTTTTTCTACCTATAGTCTTAAGTTTGACCTCACAGAGGAGCTAAAGAAAGGGAGAGGGGTCGATAACCCGTCTGTTGATGAGATAAAGAAGAAGATTGCCCAATCAGGCGGGAAAGATGGCAGATACCTGAGGCTTCTTGAGGAACATTACAAGAACCTTTCATTCCCCTTCGCATCTATAATCTTCGGGCTTCTCGGTGTCCCCCTGGGGATATATTCCAGATACTCCGGAAGACTTGGGGGGTTCACTATCGGGATCGCTATGATCGTCTCATACTATCTACTCATTATATTGGGTGATTCCCTCGCCTCAGGCGGGGTGCTATCCCCGGTTTACAGCGCCTGGCTTCCGAATATTGTGTTCATTGTGCCGGCATTATATCTTGTAGTTAAGACAGGAAGGGGGAACAACTAGACCGGTCTTTTAGACCGGTCTTTTAGGCCTATGTCCATTCTGGATCGATATATCTTAAAGGAATATGTAAAGATATTTGCTCTCGCCCTTTTGGGATTAATAGTTGTTTACCTGGCCATAGACTTCCTGGGCAATATTAAGAACTTCATAGAACATAATGCAGCGTTATTCCATGTGCTTAAATATTTCCTTTTCAAACTGCCTAAGGTCATATCTCTTATCTCCCCGCCGGCCCTCCTGATAGCAATCCTTATCACCTTTGGTATCCTTTCCAGGAACAATGAGATCGTTGCTATGGAGGGGAGCGGTATATCTGTATACAGGATATCCATGCCTTTATTGTTATTTTCCATGCTCTACGCATTCCTGCTCCTCTATCTCAATCTGACAGCCATCCCGACTGCAAATGGGGAGGCAGAGTTTATCAAGGATGTCCTTATAGAGAATAAATCGAAAGGGGCATATTTCAGGCAGGACAGGATCTGGTTCCGGGGCAATGATCACTCAATCTTCAATATACAGTTAATAGATAAGAATAACAGGCTGCACGGGATTGCCGTCTACAGGCTGGATGATAAGTTTTCCATCTCTGAGATTGTTGAGGCAAAAGAGCTTAGTTATGAGAAAAACAGGTGGGTCCTTATTTCAGGGATAAGCCGGAGATTCCATGAGGACGGGGGAATAGAGGCCCTGCCATTTGAGACCCTGCCAATAAATCTTGATTGGAGACCGGATGAAATCAGCAAGATAGATATAGACCCTGACAATACCACGTATTCAAACCTAGCCGGCTATGTAGAAAGATTAGAGTCGGGAGGATACAGTCCCGGCAGGTATAAAATCAATCTGCATGAAAAGATCTCCTTTCCCCTGGTAAATTTTATCATGGCCATGATCGGCATCTCCTTCGGCCTGAGGAACAGCAGGGGCATCGGGATTGCAAAGAGCATCGGCGTCAGCCTGGTCATAGGTTTTAATTACTGGATAGTCCATTCTATAGCAATATCATTGGGGTATGGCGGCGTTATCCCTCCTATCCTGGCGGCCTGGGCGGGAAATCTGATATTTCTCGCCATAGGTGGATATCTATTTCTGACTTTAAGATAAGCTAGAAGAAGGTTGAGGTTAAGGTTTAGGAAACACTTATCCTCGGCCTTAGCCTCAGCCTGCCTCTTTCGCCCTCTCGATAAAAAGCCTCATCTTGTCATGGTCTTTTTTTCCTTTAGATGCCTCAACCCCGCTGCTCACATCAACCGCATAAGGCATGACCTTATCTATCGCACCCATTACATTCTCTGGTGTAAGACCGCCTGATAAGATGATCCTCCCATATGTCTTCGCCTCAACTGCTATATCCAGATCAAATCCTTCTCCCGTCCCCCCATATCCTTTCCTGTTATAGCTGTCAAGAAGAAAGGCTGAGACGTTGTAATTGGCAAGACAGGAGATGCTTTTTCTCTCCTTTACCCTTATCGCCTTGATAACGGGCTTATTAAACAGGACACAAAATCCCGGCAATTCTTCTCCATGGAGTTGCAGTATATCAATTCTTGTACTCTCAATAACCCTTCTTATCTCTGGTTCTTTTTTGTTTACAAAAACCCCAACAGTTTTTACAAAGGGTGGGAGATTTTTTATAATCTCTCCTGCCTTGGAAGGCTCAATATATCTTGGGCTTTCCTTGTAGAAGATAAATCCCAGGGCATCTGCCCCGGCATCAACAGCGGCCATTGCATCGTCAAGGTTTGTGATACCGCAGATCTTGACCTTAATCATCGGCCAAGGAGTTCCCTGATTTTTTTTCCTATATCGTCGCTTTTCATAAGGGTCTCACCGATCAAAACAGTATCCACCCCCTGGTCTTTCAGCGCCAATATGTCATCCCTTGTCGATATCCCGCTTTCGCTGACAACAATCTTATCGTCAGGAATCAGCTTTATCAGGTGCGCTGTTGCATCTATGTTTGTCTCAAATGTAGAAAGATCCCTGTTGTTTATGCCGATAATATCTGCATCAGAGCAGATAGCCTTTTCAACCTCTTTTTCTGTGTGGACCTCGATGAGCGAGTCAAGGCCGAGCTCATATGCGAGATGCTGGTATTCAATTATCTGGTTCTTATCAAGTATTGCGGCGATAAGAAGGATTGCATCAGCGCCAAAAGCCCTTGCCTCATAGATCTGGAATTCATCTATTATAAAATCTTTTCTTAAGAGAGGGATCTTAACGGCCTCCCGGATCAAGGTTAGATATTCCAGGTCCCCTTGAAAAAAGGCCTTGTCTGTTAAAACCGAGATGGCAGAGGCAAGAGACTCTTCATAGATCCTTGCGATCTTAACAGGATCAAAGTCCTCCCTGATGATCCCCTTTGATGGCGATGCCTTCTTCACCTCGGCTATAAGTGATACGGTATCCCCTTTTGAAATAGCAGGGCCAAATGGTATGGTTACAGAAAGACCCTTTATCCTTGCCTTTAATTCAGAGAGGGCCCTGGCAGATCTCTTTGCCCGGATCTCCTCTTTTTTATGTCTTAAGATCTCATTTAAAAACATCTTCGTAAGTTCATCATCTTCTTTACTCTTAAAGATGGATGATGGGGATCTTTAATTAAAAAATCAATTGACTTCCATGCCCTCTCTTGAATATCAGGGGGAAGGTTTAATAGGTCTTTATAGAAGCGCCTGGTAGGATTAATCTTTGACAAGGGCACCTTTTTTCTTTCCAAAGTGGCTCTTCATTTCTTTTGAAGATGAGAAGGGACCATAAACCCTGCCTGTCTTAATATCCTCCTCTGCCTCCCTCTCTTTTTCCTGCCATTCCTTTGTCCAGAACCAGACCTGATCCCTTGGGATCTTAATAGTCTTTACAGGGATTAACATTGCACAGTTACCTTCCACCCTGAAATCTACATCATCCCCTGGCTTAAGATTAAGGCTCTTCCTCACCTCTTTTGGTATGGATACCTGCCCTTTGGTGCTTATCTTCATTTAACCCTCCAATCGTCTTACTCTCTTACTGTCTTACTATACATCATATTTAAGTGACCTTTCAAGATGCATGATCCCAGTCATGGAAAATAGATGCTTGTTTTTTCAGAATAAACCTTGACAACCTGATGGGTCGGATATAAGATTCATACATTAGAAGAATAAGAATAAAAGTAAATATTAGGCAATAAAAAAAGAAAATTCAAAATCAATGGATAATAATGGTATAGATTATGCCAAATTCACCTGCATTGAAAAAGAGGCCCTTGCAGCACGTCTTGAGTCGATTCGAGCTGTCCTTCAACATGCTGGAGAAAAAGGGCGTGTGCTTGAACATGAAGTGGCCTCATTGGTTCGTTCTTTTTTACCTAATGAATATGGCCTTTCGAGCGGTTTCATTGCGTATCATGGCAATAATGGACCCAAGTTGTCATCGCAGCTTGACATTCTTATTTATGATGCACTAAGGGGAAGCCCTCTTGTTAATTTAGGAACCTGCGTTGTTCTCCCAATTGAATTTGTTTACGCTTATATTGAGGTTAAGGCTGCTTTAACTAGCTCACCTGATACGGCAAAAAAATATGCAGAAAACTCTATTGAAAAGTGTATACAAAAGTCCAAAGAGTTAAGAAGCATTAGGAATAGAAAATTCTTGATTCCTGTTCGAGGAAGCACTACCGAAGTTATATTGGAAGAATGCGATTACCTGCCAATTCGTTCATACATTTTTGCATTTCAGGCCGAAGGTAGCGTAGCCAAAGACTCGAAAGCTATGGCAGGGAGGCTTGCAAATTTCATGAAAAAGACAGGTAGTCCAGCCCACCTTCATGGTGTGTTTTTGGCGGATGGAGCTTACTTTGAAACCGTTCCTGTCGATTCTGCTAAGGCTACCCCAGATGATTATTTCCATGTACGTTATACAACTGAAAGTACCTTAGGAATATTCAAAGCATCTCTCATAAGTGCTTTGACCAGATTTACCCGTATACCTGAAAGCTGGGTACCAGCTTTAGATCAATACCAAAGATCTCCTAATGAGTGGCAAATTATCGCCCCCAAATAAAACCTAATTAGGGCAAAACATGATACGAAAATGGAGTCGCGTCTAAGAAATAAATTCAGCGGATGTGGAAAAGCACCCTGTTGATTAATTGATATATTTCCAGGAGTTTCCGAAGCCTTGACCATATTGAAGCCGTGTGTGGGCAGAATTCCGGGGACACCATACTTAATTCTTCAGATCATTTGCAATTACCTTATCCTGATGATAGTCAGGACTTTTTAAGAAATTTTCTTGACAATTTCGGCATTACCAATATAATTTAAAAAATTCGTTGCAATAATATAAGCGATAAGTTGAATGCTGATAAGAACACTGAAAAGTAGAAATATAGAATTTATGATGGCACCGGCAACACAATATCATCCATGAAAACTATTGAATGTATTATAAGGCAAGGTGATTGCTTGAATGCCTTGCAACACTACCCTGATAATTTCTTCGATCTCATTATCACATCACCTCCGTATGCGGATTGCAGAGCTGGAACATATGGGGGAATATCGCCAGATGAGTATGTTGAATGGTTCCTCCCGCGAAGCGAACAGCTCCTAAGGGTACTTAAACAGACAGGAACGTTTATTCTCAACATTAAAGAGAAAGTCGTAAACGGAGAACGGCATACATATGTTATGGAGTTGATTCTCGCGCTCAGGCGTCAGGGGTGGCTTTGGACAGAGGAATTTATTTGGCATAAAAAAAATTGTCATCCAGGTAAATGGCCCAATCGCTTCCGCGATGCGTGGGAGCGATGCCTTCAATTTAATAAGGCACGAAAATTCCACATGTATCAGGAAGAGGTCATGGTGCCGATGGGTGAATGGGCTAAAATGCGATTAAAACATCTCGGCCCGAATGATGTCAAAAGGTTCAACTCACAAGTTGGCAGCGGTTTTGGAAAAAATATTGCGAATTGGGTAGGCCGCGACAAGGCATATCCGTCAAATGTATTGCATCTGGCGACTGAAACCGGAAACCGAAATCACAGCGCCACATTCCCCCGAGACCTTCCAGAATGGTTTATCAAGCTGTTCTCCAAGGAGGATGATTGGATTCTTGACCCGTTTGTTGGATGCGGAACTGCTTGCGAGGTTGCTCAACAGCTTGGACGCAACTCTGTGGGAATTGATATTCGGGATGAATATGTCACGCTAGCGCGTGATAAAGTAAAAGAAAGAGAAATACTTCTTTGTGAACCAAGAGAGCATTATGTCGCAAATAACAAGAGACGAAATAATCGGGTTCATCGAACCAAATATTCAGAAATTTCACAAGCGAAGACTCGATAACCTTTCCGACCTTCAACTAAAGAAGGTTCTATCCCGAAAGAACCCATACCTATTTCGGGCCAAAAATCAAAACACCGCTCAAGATTTGATAAAAACCCTTCTCGATGCGCATCTCTCCTCACAGGAAGAGGGGATCTTCGGTGGATTTCTTGAAGAGTTGGCAGTCTTCATATGCGGTAAGGTGTACGGCGGCAGAAAATCTTCTTCTGAAGGTATAGATCTCGAATTTTCTAAAGATGGGGCACCCCACATTGTATCAATCAAATCCGGCCCCAATTGGGGTAATAGTCGTCAAATTGCGCGCATGAAGGATGATTTTAAACGCGTCAAACGTATTCTTGGCACTAATACCTCCAGCCAAAAGGTAGTTGCTGTTAACGGCTGTTGTTATGGAAAAGATAACAATCCGGACAAAGGTGATTATTTGAAACTGTGTGGCCAGAGGTTTTGGGAATTTATATCGGACAATGAAAATCTTTACACAGACATTATTGAGCCGTTAGGACACAAGGCAAAGGAAAAAAATGACCAATTTGCCGAAGAGTATGCAAAAGTGATTAACAAGTTCACCCGTGAATTTGTGTCTGAATACTGTGATAATGACGGATCGATCCTATGGGGAAAGCTTGTTCAATTTAATTCGGGAAAATCATCCGACAACTAACTCCAACGGATGTCAATATATCCGACTACTACCCGGATTTTCTGGTTAAAACCTCAGATCTGGAAGTTTTTATTGTCGAGACCAAGGGGCAGGAAGACCTGGATGTGCCCCTGAAGATGCGACGATTAAGGCAATGGTGCGAAGACATCAATCAAGCGCAAGCGGATGTGAAATATGGTTTTGTTTATGTGGATGAGGAGGGCTTTAATAAATACAAACCCACGTCATTCCGAAAATTGATCGGTAGTTTTACCGAGTACAAAGAGAAACATTAAAGAGGTGATTTAAGCTCTCTTGCCTTTCTACAAAAAATCTAAAATATTTTTCTTTCTAAACAAGATTTTCTTGACAAAAAACATTTTCTATATATTCTTTATTAAGACTTGTTAATCTTAAGAATAGAGGAGGAAATAGACTTTGCACGGAAATAATCCCCTCCTTCCCCCGATGTCCCGATTCGGGGGGCCGAACCCCGATGTTCTTCGGGGCATCGGCCCTTATCAACGCATAATCTTTCCATTAGATTTTCCGAACTTAAAAGAAGCAAAAAAGTATATCTCCCTGCTGAAAGATCATGTGGGGCTTTTCAAGGTAGGCCTGGAGCTTTTTGTAAGTGAAGGCCCACAGGCAGTTCAGGCTGTTATCAAACAGACAAGAGCCGGAATATTCCTTGATATGAAATTTCATGATATCCCTGAAACCGTTGGCAGGGCCCTTAAGGCAGGGGATGCCCTCGGGACTAAGTTTATAACTGTCCACTGTGAGGCAGGATCAGAGCCCTTGAGATCTGCAGTGGAAGCGGCGGGAAGGGGAACCAAGGTCTTGGCGATTACTCTCCTGACAAGCCTTTCAAGGGAAGATCTTAAAGAGATGGGTATGAGGAAAGAGCTTCAGGATCCATCGAGGTTAGTCCTTTACAGGGCAGAACTTGCTCAAAGAGCCGGCTGCTCAGGGGTGGTCTGTTCTGGCAGGGAAGTAAAGGCAGTAAAAGAGAGGTTTGGCAAGGATTTCATAGTCGTTGTTCCAGGGATAAGACCCTCCTGGGCACATGTATCAAATGATGACCAGGCAAGAATTTCTACGCCCTCCGAGGCTATTAAAAACGGAGCCGATTATATAGTGATCGGGAGGCCTATTAGAGATGCTAAAGACCCGCGTGAAGCAGCTAAACTGGTGGCAGAAGAGATAGGAGAGGCACTCAAAAAGATTTAGGCATGTAGTTATTCTACTACCTTGTAGACCAAATCATTTACCCTTACATGCTCCCTCACCTTTACACCTATTGTCTGGCCTGCAGACGCCTCCTCGATATGCTCATGTTCGACCTCAATAGATTCAAGTTTCTGTGTAATATCAGTGGTATGCCCCTTTATGTGCATCGTGTCTCCTACCCTGATGACCCCGTCAAGAATATCGATAGCGGCTACTCCAAGGTGGGTATAATAGTGGGTAACCCTTCCTATCTTTATCTCCTCCATTGTAAACCTCCCTGCATAATAATATCCTTAGATGATATTATTAAGTTTACCAAAAAATTTCCAAGCCTGCCACTTAGGAGCTCTCACTCATCTGCTCTTCTGCACACCAATCCGATCACAAAACCTTGCAATATTACACTGACTGCAAAGAGGAGATATGGGTTTGCAGATATTCTGACCATAGGTCACAAGGAGGTCATTATAGATGAGCCAATATCTGGTTGGCAGCTTTTTCCTGAGCGCATATTCTGTCTCTTCCGGGTTCTTCGTTTTTACATACCCCCATCTGTTGGAGATCCTATGCACATGCGTATCCACACAGATACCCGGTTTTTTATATCCAAGGGTAACAACGAGATTGGCAGTCTTCCTTCCGACGCCTTTTAGCTTTAGAAGCTCATCGATCTCATCAGGTACTTTTGAATAATAATTATCTACAAGATCCCGGCAGATAGAAATTATATTTGCCGTCTTGACTCTGTAAAAACCGACAGGATAGATCGCCTTTTCTATCTCCTTCTGCGAGAGCATGAGAATGCGCTCAGGTGTGTCCGCCAGTTTAAAAAGCCTTCCTGCGGCCCCTGCTGTTGTCTCGTCCTTTGTCCTGAGGCTCAAGACACACGAGATCAATATCTTAAATGGGTCCTTTGACTCGTTGGCAACAACCCCGACGATTGGAACCTTCCATCTTTTAATCTCTTTTTCTAAGATATTGATTGCCTTACTTATTTCTTTATCTGTCATTATAGTCAGCCCCGGGGAGGGTTTAAGATATCTTGTATATATCTAGTAGATATGCTATTTTCCGATTATTAATATGACTAGAGGGATCAGACGATTTCTAATATGCTCCGGCCTCCTATTTCTAGCTATAGAATTCTTTCGATTATATATGCACTATAGGTTATGGACAAGCGCTAATTCGAATTCCCAGCACTTCATGCTTGCCCTCACCTCAATCATCATATCGGCATATGTATTAAAAATAGGCGCAATGGGGGATGATCTTTTGAAAAGAGATGCCATATTTCTGGTCAGCAGTGGGGCTGTCCTGGCGTTAATTTGGTCATACAGGTTATACCTTATTTTTGATGTTATAAAGACCCCCCTTATCCGCAAAAGACTAACTTATCTTTCCTTTACATATATCTTGCTGAGCCTGCTTATAATAGTTGCGGGTATTAAGATGAGAAAAGGTCAAAACTTAAAGCATGACTAGGATAATTTAAGTACGAATATGCATGATCGGCCAACTCTCTATCTAATTGATGGCAATTCATATATATACAGGGCATTCTATGCCATAAAGTCCCTATCCACGTCAAAGGGTTTCCCTACTAATGCCGTTTATGGATTTATAAGTATGCTGATGAAGGTGGTCAGGGAGAGGAGACCCGACTATATCGCAGTGGCCTTTGATTCAAAAGGGCCGACCATAAGGCATACAGAATATGAGGCATACAAGGCGCAGAGACCTAAGATGCCGGACGCCTTGACCCTCCAGATCCCGTATATCCATAGGACAGTTGAGGCCTTCAGGATGCCCAAGCTGATCATCGATGGATGTGAGGCGGATGATGTTATAGGCGCCATTGCCAAGAAGGCTGAAGCAGAAGGGCTGACTGTTATTATTGTCAGCGGGGATAAGGACATGTTCCAGCTGATTGACGAGCATATAACAGTCTACGATTCTCTCAAGGAGAAGTCTTATACTATTGCCTCTGTAAAGGAACGGTTCGGGGTTGGGCCTGAGCTGGTAGCTGAGATTATGGGTCTCATGGGAGACTCGATTGATAATATCCCGGGCGTTCCCGGTATCGGAGAGAAGACCGCTATAAGCCTTATATCAGAATTCGGTACGATTGAGTACATCCTTTCCAATATTGATCGCATCAGCAAACCAAAACTTAAGGAGACATTAAAGGAGAACTCGGAGCTTGCGCGTCTCTCAAGGCATCTGGCTACAATCCGGATAGACCTGCCGATGGAATTCAGGCCTGATGATTTCAGATTAAAAGAGCCGGATAGGACGCTCCTCATCTCCCTATATAGTGAACTTGAGTTTAACACCCTAACCCAGACCCTGTTAGAGCGGGGTGATACGAGCAGCAGAAGATATAGCATAATTACCGGAGAAGGGTTTGATGAATTAAAAGAGAGGATAGCCAGGGCAGAGAGGATCGGGATATATCCCCTGGTCGGATCAAGGGATGAGACCGGGGAGGATATTCTCGGGATTGGTATTTCCCCGGATAAGGATGAGGCGTACTATGTCCCCATAGATGACGGGAGGGCTGCCGGACTGATCCGGGATATCCTTGAGGATGACAGAAAAGAGAAGTTTTTCCACGATATAAAGAGTTCTATATCAGCCATGAAAAGATCGGATCTCGCACCAAGAGGGAGAATATTTGATATCATGATCGCCTCATATCTCCTAAACCCGAATAAGAAGGGGCATGGTCTTGATGAGATTGTCCTTGAGCGGCTGGGTGGTAAGCTTACAACATACAAAGACCTATCGGTTTTGGGGCCCAAACAGATAAAAGATCTTCCGGCCGAGCGAGCTGGCTCCTTCATGTGTGAGATGGCCGATATGATATATCAAGCCGGAATGGTCCTTGGGCCTCAATTGAAAGAGGCTTCCCTTGAGACGCTCTTCCGGGATCTGGAGATGCCACTTCTCTTCGTGCTGGCCGGGATAGAAGATACAGGCTTTAAGGTGGACCAGGTCTGTCTTGAGGGCCTTTCAGCGGAACTTGAAGGGATGATCTCGGATTCTGTAGACAGGGTATATAAACTTGCCGGGGTCCCCTTTAATATCAATTCGCCTAAGCAGCTTGCAGAGATACTCTTTGAGCGCCTTGGGCTAAAACCTGTAAAAAAGACAAAGACAGGCTATTCAACCGACGAAGGCGTATTGACACAGCTTGCGCTTATCCATGAACTCCCTGGGGAGATCCTTAGCTACCGCCAGCATACAAAGTTAAAATCCACATTTGTAGACCCGCTTATCAGGATGATACACCCCGGTACAGGCAGGATCCATACCTCCCTAAACCAGACCGCCACAGCCACGGGCAGACTTTCATCAAGTGATCCGAATCTCCAGAATATCCCGGCAAGGGGAGAGATGGCAAAGAGGATCAGGAGGGCCTTTGTTGCAGATGAGGGATATTCCCTCCTTGGCGCCGATTATTCCCAGATAGAGCTCAGGGTTCTTGCACACCTATCAGGAGATGAGAGACTTACAGATGCCTTCATGAATGATAAGGATATACACCTCCTGACGGCAGTTGAGATCTTTGGCCTCCCTCCGGAATTAATAACCCCTGAGATGAGGAGGAGGGCCAAGACCGTGAATTTTGGCATTATCTATGGTATGAGCCCGTACGGGCTCTCTGCTGATCTCGGGATCTCACAGAAAGATGCAAAAGTCTATATAGAGAGCTATTTTTCACACTATCCCGGTGTAAAGATCTTTATTAATAGGATTATAAAGGAGACAAGGGAAATCGGGTATGCAACCACCATACTTAACAGGAGGAGATATATACCGGAGATTAATGCCGGAGACGTAGTCACAAGGGAGTTGGGTGAGAGGTTTGCAGTAAATACCCCGATCCAGGGTTCTGCCTCGGACATAATTAAACTGGCCATGTTAAATATACACAGGAAGTTCATGGATGAAAAACTCGAATCCAGGATGCTCCTCCAGATCCATGACGAGCTAATCTTCGAGGTCAGCCATAAAGAGATGCATCTTGTTAAGGATATCGTCAAGGCGGGGATGGAGTCTGTTGTAAGACTTAATGTGCCGCTTAAGGTGGATATCAGGACGGGCGGGAACTGGGAAGAGGTTGGTTAACAATTATGGGCTAGCCTTGGCCCTTTTTTTCTACGTATCTTTTAAGGAGGCTGTTCACATCCCTGTCTATCTCCCCCTTAATCTGTCCGACATCCATCTTTGCATCGATCCACCTTAAGTTTGGGAGATCAAGACTGTTAAAGATATCCCTGACCCTCCTTAAATAGTCCTCCTGTTCAAATCCCGGACTTATCCCACCCCTCCCCTTGATAATCCTTGAGATAGCTATGTCCGGTTCTATATCGAGGAGGAAGACAGCATCGGGCATTGGGGCAAACTTCTCATTTAACTGCCTTATCTCTTCAGGGTTACCCAAAATAGCCCCCTGGTACGCCATTGTAGATATATAATAACGATCCATTATAACAATCTTTTTTGCCCTTAAGCCTGGCCCTATGTTGTTTTGAACATCCTCTATTCTGTCATTAATAAAGTAGTCGAGCTCTTCTTGTGGCGATATTCCTGCCCTCCCAAACTTAGCTATCTCACGAATCTTATCCCCCCACATGCCGTTGGTCGGCTCTTTCAAAATTACGGCATCGAATCCGTCTGCTATAAGATCGTCACACAGGATTTTTGCATGTGTGGATTTTCCTGAACCGTCTATGCCTTCAAAGGCAATCAGTATGCCCTTCGATAACTTCATCTGTCTGACATTCAAATGTTCATCCCTTCCTGCTAAAAGGGTTTTCCAGGATGATTGTTGCAGCCCTGTCTGAACCGGTTGAGATGATTGATACCCTGCAGGAGAGGAGATCCTCCAGCCGTCTGATATAAGACCTTGCGTTTCCGGGGAGTCTGTTAATATCTGTAATGCCTGCTGTCGGCTCATCCCAACCTTCCAGTTCCTCATAGACAGGCTCCGCCTCTTCGAGCGCCCGTAGATCCGCCGGCATATCTTTATATACCTTGTTCCCATGTTTGTAGCCTACACATATCTTTATCGGGTTAATCCCATCAAGTATATCTAACTTTGTAATGGCTATAGAAGTGATGGAATTGACCATAACCGAATACCTCACCATAACCGCATCAAACCAACCGCACCTCCTCGGCCTTCCGGTGGTGGCGCCGAATTCAGCGCCTGTCTCCTGAAGTCTTGCCCCCAGTTCATCCTTTAATTCTGAAGGGAAGGGACCGCTCCCTACCCTGGTTGTATAGGCCTTTGCGATCCCGAAGACCTTATCTATCCTCGTAGGGCCGACCCCCGTCCCGGTACAGGCCCCGCCTGCTGTCGCACTGGAAGAGGTCACATACGGATATGTGCCATGATCGATATCCAGGTGCGTCCCCTGCGCCCCCTCAAAGAGGACCCTTTTTCCATCATCAATCGCCCTGTTTAAGAGAAAAGAGGTATCTTCGATGTAACCCCTTATGATAGCCCCATATTCAAGGTACTCCTTATAAACCGGCTCAAGCTCAAATCCCTTGCCCTTGCAGAGATTTTCCAGGAAATAGTTGATCTCATTCAGATTAATTGAGAGCTTATCCCTGAAGATATCAGGTTCCAGGAGATCTGCCACCCTGATCCCTATCCTGGCTATCTTGTCCACATACGCGGGGCCGATCCCCTTTCCTGTTGTCCCTATCCTTCTTGCCCCCTTTTGTTTCTCTGTCTCCCTCTCTATTGCCCTGTGGTATGGCATGATCAGGTGGGCCTTTTTGCTTACAAATAGTCTCTTTTCAACCGTAACACCCTTTTTTGCAAGACCGGATATCTCCTTTATAAGGGCAGCCGGGTCAACCACAACCCCATTTCCTATGACGCAGACCTTTTCAGGACGTAGTATTCCTGATGGTATCAGGTGCAGGATAAACTGCTGATCGTCTATTACGACAGTATGACCGGCATTGTGGCCGCCCTGATACCTGACAATAATATCTGCATCCCCTGAGAGCATATCAACGATCTTGCCCTTACCCTCATCCCCCCACTGCGCGCCGACAACTACAATAGTTTTCATAAATAAAATTCTCCGGATATTAAGACTTGATCCTATAATTAACAGCAAAATACTATTACTTAATCCTGCTGCTTTGTCAAGGCGAAAGCTCCTTATACCAATTCGAATTCAACAGGATAACAAGGCGGCGAGGAGGAGGCGACGCAGGCGTACAGTTTGTACGTTGAGGAGCAGACGACGAAGCCAACGCAGGTAGCCGAATGAAGGCGAATTGGTATTACACCTTAATTGACTTTCTTACTAAAAACTGATAAGTTGAGCACGTTTATAACCTGAGCAGGCTGATATGATTATAGGCATCCCCAAAGAGATAAAGGATCATGAATATAGGGTTAGTTTAACCCCTGACGGAGTAAGGACTCTTGTTGAAGCGGGCCACAGGGTGCTGCTTGAGTCAACAGCCGGGGAAGGGAGCGGGTTATCCGACATAGAATATATCAGGGCCGGGGCCGAGATACTTACATCGAGGGATGGGCTGTTCTCCTCTTCTGAGATGATAGTAAAGGTGAAAGAGCCCCTGAAGGAGGAATGGGGCCTTCTGCAAAAAGGGCAGATCCTTATTACCTTCCTGCACCTTGCAGCAAATAAGGAGCTGACAGAGAGGCTTATTGAAACCCAGGTGATTGCTGTTGGATATGAAACCATTGAATCCCAGGACGGGTCATTGCCGGTCTTAAAACCCATGAGTGAGATAGCCGGAAGGATGGCCGTGCAGGTCGGGGCATTCTACCTTCAAAAAACGTTTGGAGGGAGCGGGATACTCTTGCCTGGACTCCCCGGAGTAGAGCCCGGAAATGTCCTGATACTCGGCGCAGGGATTGCCGGGATGAATGCGGCAAGGGTAGCAGTCGGTTTAGGTGCAAGGGTAACCATAGTGAACAGGGATCTGAACAGGATGAGGTATATTGATGACCTGTTCCAGGGCAGGGTAAATACGGTAATATCAAGCTTGGAGAATATTGAAAGATTCCTGCTTGAGTCAGATCTTATTATTGGCGCCGTACTAGTTCACGGGGCAAAGGCGCCGCGTCTTGTAAAAAGATCCACGATCTCCAATATGAAAAAGGGTTCAGTAATTGTGGATGTCTCGGTTGACCAGGGCGGCTGTTTTGAGACAACAAGACCTACCACACATTCTGATCCTATATATATAGTTGATGGGGTAATCCATTACTGCGTGACAAATATCCCCGGCGTGGTTCCAAGGACCTCAACATTTGCCTTGACCAATACCACCCTTCCCTATATATTTAAGATCGCGGAGAATGGCATAGATAGGGCGGCCGCTTTGGAACCAGGTCTTTGTAAAGGGATTAACCTTCACAAGGGAAGGGTAGTACATAGGTCTGTTGCCGAGGCATTTGGTTTAGGATGGGAACCCATCGGGGCGTAGCGCAGCCTGGTAGCGCACCGGTTTCGGGAACCGGGAGTCGAAGGTTCAAATCCTTTCGCCCCGACCAGGGAATTTAGATAAGGTAGATACCCATGCGTTTTTGCCCGTGGGTATCTACCTAGCGAGCAGGGCGAGCGTTGAGGGGGAGGCGACGATCATCTGCGGGGGCCCGTGCGGTGCAGTTGCTCCTCCGATGCCCCCACACCCCGCGCTTGCACCGGCCAAGCCGGATGCTCGCTTCGGCTTTGCCGGTGGAGGGGGCGCGCAAGCCCCTATAAATCGATGGAACTTGCTGCATCATGCGAGATATTTGTGAGCGGCCATGTACAGGGGGTAGGCTATAGATATTTTACCGTGGAGATAGCAACCGAACTTGACATAAAGGGGTACTCCAAGAACCTGCCGGATGGAAGCGTCTATCTTGAGGCTGAGGGAGAGAAAGAGGCGATATTAGGGTTCATCAATCACCTGTGGAAGGGACCGAGGCTTGCCAGGGTTTTAGATATAAAGGTATCCTGGAGGGATTACAGAGGGATATTTAAGGACTTTTCTGTAAGGCACTAATACATTTTTTTGGGACGTCAAATTTGGAAGACAAAGAAGGGGATATGAAATCGGGTATATGGCTTGAGCAGTCTTCCCCTGAGGAAAAACCTGCAAAGAAGGGGAAACTGAAGACGGATGACTCCTTAGGACCGATTAATATATACCTGAGGGATATCAGGAAGGGTGCGCTTCTTACGGCGGCCGAAGAGAAAGAGCTGGCCAAAAGAATAGAGGTAGGGGATGAGAAGGCCAGACAGAGGATGATAGAGTCGAACCTGAGGCTTGTTGTAAATATAGGCAAGAGGTATATAAGTATGGGCCTTCCCTTCTCTGATATCATCGAAGAGGGTAATATCGGGCTGATGAAGGCGGTAGAGAAGTTCGAGTACAGGAAGGGATTCAGGTTCAGCACATATGCCTCCTGGTGGATAAGACAGGCAATTGAGAGGGCAATAATAAATCAGGGCAAACTGATTCGTCTGCCTGTTCATGCCGTGGAGAAGCTGAAGAACTATATGTCGACAGTAGAGCACCTCATCAACGACTTACATAGAGAGCCGAGACATGATGAGATCGCCAGGAAGATGGGCATATCTGAGAAAGAGGCATGTGAGATAAGGCAGCTTATAAGCAAGACCTACTCCCTCGATACACCAATCACCGGAAGCGAGGATATAGCACTAAAGGATATCCTGGCGGACAACACCCAGGCCTCCCCATCAATGACAACTGAGAGGATCAAGATTAGGGAAGAGGTATTCCAGTGGCTTGAGACGCTAAAGGAGAAGGAGAGGAGGGTAATCATCTTTAGATTCGGCCTTGACGGAGGAGAACCGATGACCTTAAGTGATATAGCCAAGGTTATCGGATTGACAAGGGAGAGGATAAGGCAGATAGAGCTGGTCGCTATAGCCAAACTGAGATCAATCATAGGCGAGAAATCTATCCAACTTGAGGAGCTATATTAGGCCTTTGTATGGAGGAGAAATAAATGGATTTTAAATCCAGGATTAGGGAGATACCGGATTTTCCAAAAAAGGGGATACTTTTCTACGATATTACTACACTCCTGAAAGATCCTTCCACCTATGCCAGGGCTATTGATAAGATATCAAATTTCTATCAGGACGACGGGGTAAACAAGGTTGTGGCTATCGAATCAAGGGGGTTTATCCTTGGCGCGCCGGTAGCATATAATCTTAGGGCAGGTTTTGTGCCGGTGAGAAAACCGGGTAAACTCCCGAGTGATATATATGAGGCCAAATATAACCTTGAATATGGCTCTGATTCACTGACCATACATCGTGATGCCCTAACAATAGGCGAGAGGGTCTTGATAGTGGATGACCTCCTTGCAACAGGCGGTACTATATCTGCAACTGTTGATCTCGTAAAGCAGTTGGGAGGTGTAATAGTCGGGATAGCCTTCCTTATCGAGTTGACCGGACTTAAGGGGAGGAGCAAGCTTGATGGATATAATGTGCTCTCTCTGGTATCATATTAGTTTAACTGCCCCCGTAGCTCAGACGGATAGAGCAGCGGTTTCCTAAACCGCGTGTCGCACGTTCGAATCGTGTCGGGGGCACCAACAAATTCAAGGGGTTGGGAACTTTCTCGTTTTAGTTCCCCTTCCTCGGTCACGGTTTTAGTCACGGTTACGATTTCAGTAGTAGATATATTTGAGCAAGGAACCAGTCGGTTGACAGCATCTAAAAGATGCCTCGGAGAAAGATGGGCATATCTTTGGGTCATGGCAATTGTCTTATGGCCCATCAACTCTTGGACAGTGCGCAAGTCGACCCCCTTCATTACAAGCCTTGAAGCAAATGTATGCCGAAGAGTATGCCAGCAGATACCTTCGAGACCTGCCTTTTTGACAGCAGGTATAAATACACGCCTGTAAAAATTTCGTGGATCAATTGGCGTCGCTGGATTTTCCGAAGGGAATACCCAGGCTGAGGTCATCCAGGATGAAAGCCCCCGAAGGATAGTCAGGGCTTCATCATTTATCGGGATGTGCCTGGTTTCTCCTGATTTAGAGCGTGGGATTGTTATAACCCTGTTTTCTAAGTCTACATTCTCCCACCTAAGCCTAAACTGCTCCGCCTGTCTTAGTCCAGTGTGGACGGCAAATGCAACAAAGGACCAATGCGCTCTATCCATAACTTCACGGAGACGGATCTCCTCTCCTTCAGTGAGAAACCTAATACGCCCTGGTGATTCCTTAAATAGCCTTACTTTGACAACTGGGTTTTTGTCTACCTTTCCATCCCTTATCGCAAGGGAATAAATATGCTTCAAGAAAGCAGCATATCTGTTGATAGTGGCTTTGCTTTTTCCTTCTTCAAGGAGCTTTATCCTGACCTGTTCAATCTCGCTAGGTGTGATGCTATCAAGTATTCGGGCTGGAAATACCTTTGACCAGAATGCTGCAAAGCGTCTATCCTCCCTTACTGTACGCTTTGTACAAGTGGCAAGATATTCATTCATATAACTTGAAAGCAAGGTAGATCTGCGCTGGTATTTCTCAGGAAATAGCCGATGCTCTCGCTCCTCTGTCTTTAGCTTTTCATAAAATGCCCTTGCAGCACTCTTGGCTCCTACCTTGAAGCATTTTTCTTTGCCCTGAAAATACATCCTCACCCACCAGATCCCCGAACCCCTTGGCCTCTCTACCAGGCCCCTATCCTTTCGATCTTTTCTTGCCATTAATAGCCTCCTTACTAAGTATTGGGTTTTCTAGGACGACGCCGATCAACTCTCACGTTTGGCCCAATTTTTCTTTTTACCTCTAACACATAGGCTTGATGGCGCTTCTCGATAACCTTATCCCTATTTTTAGCATACCAACGCCGAGTCCTAACTCGTTGGGAACACGCCTTAGAACAGTAGACCTGTCTTTTTGACTTGAGGAAAATTCTTGTGCATTCCTCGCATCTTCTAAGATAGGATCCATACTTTTCGAGAAGACAAGCAACTGCTTGGTAGAATCCATCAGGCCAACCGGCGGAATATCGCCTCGATATTATATGTGGCAACTTACCATCACATACGTTCGTTCTTACAAGAAATATATGCTTATAGGTCACCGGTAGAGTCCACATATCATCATCAAATCTCTGCTCGTAATTTATTGGTAGGAGCATACTAAGGCATCCTCTGATTTTTCCATGTATATTATGAAGCTGGCGTTTTGTTATGTTGGAAAAATTGTCCTTGGGATGAAACAAGAAATTACTATCTCCGCCTTTCCGATACCAGGACCAAAAAAATACCAATAAAATCCTAGCTAATGTCTTCTGCTCATCAGAAGTAAGAAGCTTTAAATCCTGATGGTAAAAGGCTAATAGCCACTTAATAAATAGATCCGGATCATCTTGCTTTTTATCTTCAAGAAATAAGAGTGCCTTGTCCTGCATGATATGAACCATCCTAAAGTAGGATTTTAGTTTATAGCAACAGATATTGTGGTGTCAAGCGTTATCTTTTGTTACAACATAATTATATGTAATGAGTGTTGCATTATTGTTAATGATGTGCTTTACTAAAAGTATACATTAAATCATCTGGAGGGATAACATGAGACAATTGATTACCGTGTTTGAGGCTGCTGACCGGTTGGGATTAAAACCTGCCACGATTAGGAAAATGATCTTTCAACGCAGGCTACCAGTTGTCAGAATTGGCCGGGCAGTGAGGATCAAAGGTGAGGACGTTGAAAGGCTTATTGAGGCAGGATACCATTCACCGATGGCCTGGTCGCGTAACAACGACACAACAGGATAGGCTCAGAAAAACGTAATATGAATAGCCTTCCGTTAAAGAATGACCTACCTCATAATCATGAGGCTGAAAGCGCCTTGTTGGGCAGTCTACTTGCTTCTGATGAGGACCCAGAAATAGCCATGCTCGTTAGAGAGACACCTCTTGAGGCTTTTTACTCCCTCAAACACCGAAGGATTTATCAGGCTATCAAGCAGCTCTGGGAAATAGGACATGCGGCAAATATTATCACGGTTTCTGACTGGCTCAAAGATAAAGATTTTCTGGAAGAGGCTGGCGGGGCCTCATATGTTTCTTCCCTGCTTAACCTCGGAAGCATTCCAAGTCAAGCCGGGCAATATCTTGCAATCCTGAGTCGGGATTCTCTAAAGAGAAGTTTGATTGAGATCGGCCTTAATCTGGTTGACGGCTCAAAAAACGGCAGAGAGCCCGAAGACCTCATCAAAGAAGGTTGTGGTCGCCTGGAAGGACTTCTTAAGAATATACCAGGAAAAACCGGGGATATCATGCCCCACCTGGAAGGTTGGAACGACATCAAGGGGCTGGACATAAAAGTGGAATGGATAATAGATAGGCTGATCCCCAAAGAGAGTATAACAATTATCTTCGGAAAAGGGGGTATTGGCAAAACTTGGCTAACCCTTGATATGGCCCGGTGTGTAGGCAACGGGATGCCCTTCCTTGGACTTTCCACCATCAAGACACCTGTCATCTTTATCGACTTTGAAAACCCCTTAGCTGCCCTTAATGCCAGGCTCCAGAAATTAGGAGATGCCGAGGGGGTTTACTTCTGGCGCGCCCACAATGACAAGCTCAAAGCGCCTAAGCTCGACAGTAAGGAGTGGGAAGAATATAAAGGCTTACCTCAAGGGGCGATTTTAATATTCGATACATTGCGATCTTCACAGGGCAAGGATGAGAATGCTTCTAACGATATGGCAATAATCCTGGGCAGGGTCAAGGAACTCCGGGATATGGGTTTTACGATCATCCTATTACACCATACGGCCAAGAATTCTGATAGGGCGGCCAAAGGCTCGACTGCCATTGTTGATTTAGCAGATCATATACTGGGGCTGGTTAAGGTTAAAAAAAGGGCTGACGGGCAGGATGAGGCCCTTGAGGATGAAGATAATGAAGAGGATGTTGTTTACCGATTTGGGGTTAGGGAAAAGACCAGGTTTGATCCTTGCCATATTTATCTTACTCTCAATCCCGACAGGGGGTTTGAACTTGCCCCTGATCCTCAGGAGGAGACCTTAAAGAAAATGCATAAGATACTTACCGGATATGGGACTTTAACGAAGACGGCCTTTGCGGAAAATTGTAAAGGATTAAATATCGGAATAAATAAGTCGAGAAAATTAATTGAGGTAGGACAGGGTAGATATTGGATGGTAAAAAAGGGAGACAAGCACACCTATATAATTGAGCCCATCCAATTGGTTAATTTTACCCCTCTATATAAGGGTGTGGATTTAACCGATTACAAAGATGCCCCTGCAATTGGCCCTGTTGAATTGGATAATCCGAATTGCCCCAAACCCGTTGACAATCCTAGTTCGGTTAATTTTAGGGAGGGGTTTTGTACGATTAATCAATTAAACCTAAAAGAGCTTCTCATATGAAGGTAATAGAGACTTTAATGTCCTTAGGTTATGACCCCATCCTTGAAGGAGATAATATTAGGATGAGCTATAAGGGAGTAGGCGAACCATCCAAAGATAAAGTTATCCCTCTCTTACAGGAGATTAAAAACCACAAGCCTGAGGTAATAGTATACCTCCAAAGAGAGGAGGTAAAGGCTGAAAATAACGCGGCCAGAGAAAAGATTGATCGTTATTTCTCGGACGTGATCCTTCCCAAACTTTCCAACCTTCATCAAGCTGGGAAATTGCCAAGGCTAGGGGAAGATACTTTGTGGAGGAAGGTTGAGAAGGAATGGAATAAGGCCAGCATAGATTCTACTGTGGCCTACAAAATATAGAGTATGTAAAGGGCTTAATGGATCATTTTATAGCTAAAAACTCTTAGGAGATAGGGCCGCACATAGTCAAGGATAAAGCTCCTCCTCCCCATAAAATATGATCAATAGAGCCATGTTAAAATCTTATATGCTACCCCTAGCATCATAACTAACCCTAATATTCCCATTATAAAATCTCCGGGAGACATAGTTCACCTCCTTTCTGAAAATAAGCAAACATATGTCGATCCTGCTTCTTGCAGCCTCATCAATAGATAGGGGAGCCACATACCTATCCTTTAATCCAGATGGTGAGTGACGCAGGACAAATACCTCCATCCCATGTTCACCAAGACGATTCCAGAATGTGGCGCAAATACAGCGTTGTCAGTTTTTTCCAGTTTAAGAGTTTTTTCTGTTTATTGCTGATCTAATCGCTTGATTAAATTTCATCATATGATTAATTCAGCAGGTGATTAATTCAGCATATATTGAATTTCAACACGCCATCGAATTATTTAATGGCCTATACCATCACCCCGTTATGGCAGGCAGCTTGCCCTTGTGTCATTATTACCTATAATGCCCCAAGATTTACGGGGTTATGACCCCTCTGTTGCGCCTTCAATAGGCCCCTCCTACTCAAGGTTAAAGGATGCATTTTAACCCGTTGTATCGGTACCACATCCCTCATTTATTCTTGACAATATGTATACAATCAGGTAGCATATACATGTTACGTATATGCTATGTATACAGACTCGATGAAATACCATAAACCCCTTGTACTCTAAGGAGTTAAAGCCAGAGATGGATACAGCAACTACCAGCAAATCAAAGCCCATACCAAACCCAGATATATGGGCCTTAAGAATAAGGTTAAGACGGGAGCAGCTGGGGCTATCTCAAGAAAAGATTGCCAGGAGGATGGGCATTACCAGATCCTATTACTCACGGCTTGAACTTGGGTATTTCCCTGATCCTCATATATCAACAATTATGAGGATTGCCCATGCGTTAAATGTGTCTCTCAATTCCCTCTGTGATGGTAAGCGCCTCCCGGCTCGTATCGGCCTGCCCCGGGAAGACAAGAAGGTTCTTGAATGTTTCAATCAACTCGATCCAGTCATGCGAAAACATTTCTATCGCCTCATGAAGGGCCTTGCCTTGAGGCTCTCTAATGAGAAAAAGCCAAAGGGCTATACGTAAAGATAAAAAAGGAGGCTATATGTCATACAAAGCCGTCATCAACCTGAGTATTTGGTGTTGTCTGGCCTGCCTCATAATAACCCTGCCATATCCGCTTCTTGCTGAATCAACCGCCACTATTTACGATAAGGACTGGCAGGTAAAGGAGTACCTCCGAGAGCGGGAGGGCGCAAGTGAGGCCGATAGAACTATCGAGATCTTCAATAAGGACTGGACTCGAAAGGGGTATATTCGGAAGGAGGGGGATGCCTATGCTATCTACGATAAGAACTGGGAGAGGCAGGGTTATATCAAGGGGCTTGAGGACTATGGGAAGGAGAAGAGATGAAATCCATCAGTGAAAGAATGAGAATGCTAGGTATCGAGATCCTGGAACGCCTCAGCGAACATCCAGTTAGGGCTTTTATGGCAGCACTTATTATAATGGCCATATTCATTGTGCCGTTATTCCCCGATAAGGACACAGTACCTGCTGATAAACGTTATGCATGGGGGCAATATCTCACGAAAGAAGAGTGCAACAGGATCGGGAGCATGGGGATGGATCATGGCAGTAGAGATAGGCTCTCCAGAATATATGATATGCAAGGCAAAAGGATGAGGGTTACAGAGAGCCTTGGGATCGGCCTCAGTGATAAGCGAATGTCTGAGATATGGACATGCTTTGAGAACGGCTATGATATAGCTTACTACCAGAGATATTAAAATAGGTAAAAACGCAGCCATGCCATGGATCCGAGATGGGTACTGTCACTCAGTGGTTATATCAAAAACCTGGATCTCAAATAGGTGAAGGAGGAGGACTGAACTATGGAGATAAATATTATAAGTAAACAATTTGTAGTGCTTTTCCTGATAATCCTATTCATCAGTGCAAATGCCCTGGCTATAGAGTTCAATCCTACAAAGGAACAGATTAATAAGGCTATACAGGATGGGAAAGATGCAAATGCAAAGGAAGGCCGGGACGATCAGGAAGGCCCGGATAATTATTTTGATTTTGGCGTAACAGAGGCTGCATCTACCTATGGTTTTCTCAGTAAAAAAACTGACCCATCCTGCGGGAGGGGAGCTATAAACACGAAACTCCGTAGTATCAAGGATAGGAGCAAAGAAGCTGCAAGAAAAATGCAGCCCACTCCTGATATGAACGATTTGCTGCAAAATGAGACACTGCAGATAATATATGTCTATTGTCAGTTATCGCCGAAGAGTTATGATGATAAGACACATCTCGTATTGAAACAGGGAGATAAAATTATCCAACCCACTGACGTCGCAAGCAGCGCAGGACTGGTGCTGTCAGCGTGGTTTTCCTATGGGTCTTTCGACCCCAGGGTTTCTACCAATATCATTATTATTCCGAATACGGGCAAGCGGGTTGAGTATATAGTAGATTTTTCAGCAATTCCATAGCGGGTGCCGACAGCACATTATCGGACAAAAGGCCACGTCAGGACTAAGCCGGCTAGCAAGGAGGGATCTTCCGTTTCTGGAAATGATTCCATGTGCATCGGACCGATATCTGTATCAAGGTAGCTCATGCATTGGATATACCGAGCGATGAAACAGAAACAGAGAACTACGGATTTGGCGCATCAAGAGTTTGTTGAACAGACATTCGAAGAAGCCTGTAATGTTTATAAAAATATCATGCTGCCCTTTCACGAGTGGTACCGAAGACTGAATAATAAGGTTATACGAGTTATGACAATAGTTGCCAAACGAGAGGGGCTGAAAGAGGAGGATATGGGGAAATATCTAGGCCTTAAGGTTCCCAAGATAATGATGGTCTATTTGGCACATTATGGAAGGTTCCTGGCTATGATGAACTTATCCGACTATGAGCTACGTATTAAGAATTGTAATGAGTGGATAAATTTCAAACAGGATTCAAAAATGGCCGAAATAGAGGAAATAGTTGGAAAATATAGAGCTGAAGAGGCAATATTATCCAGGAAACTTCAAGAAGATGAGTATTTGAATCCGATAATGTTAAGACCAATCGAAGATGCATTTATTGATGGTGGAACGGGTAGGGATCTTATTACAGAGATGAAGATGTTAGAAAAATATTACCGCCGCATTCCTGATTGGGCCTGGAACGCTGATGAAGAAGAATTCCGTTATAATAACTGGTAATACATAAGGAAGCGTTGATCAGCCAATACCTAGAAAATGTATGCTCATCGTATATAACCAATCAAGGAGACGATTTATGGGTATTGGAGATTTTACAAGCGGGCTAGTGGGGCTAGCCTTGCTGCCTGTGCTGGCATATAAGGTATTTATGAGCATCCGGCGCCAAGAGCCAGATATTCTCTTTGGAGATCCACTACAAAGTACTACTTATCAACCTTTCCCCATAAGGCGTTCTTTGATCTCTTTCAGGACAGTTTCAATACCGGGATGTGAGGAAACCAATACTTTATCAAAAAGATGTTTATGATCTGGATGGGTTTTTACTTCAGGATAGTGGGGAGCATTGTCGTAGCGGAATATAAGATTCCCAATCGAATCCTGATAATGGTAACGGTAGCTTATCCATTGGGGGGTATTATCAATGATCTGAATAGATTCGCTAACCTCTAAAAGGGAGTTATCTAAGAAGCGTATACGGATTCTTAGGTTTCCCCTCCTCTCTGCCAAAATTTGTTCTTCATATCTTTCTACTTCTACTCCTCCGGATAAGCCGCAAATGAGCCGATATTGTTCACAAAATAATCAACGATATTATTCACGCTATAGCCGTCAGCTTTTGTTCTAGCTCACGCTTTAAATCCATGTAGTGTTGGTAATCTCCTGCCCACTCGATAAAATCTTTTGAATCATCCAGTTTTCCTTCCTTGAATTGAGAAAAGAAATCGACTGATGACATATGATACCTTGCTTCATAAGTAGATAGTGCTCTCACGAGGGCATCAAATGCTTCAATTGGCGATCTATATATAGTCCTTATAACAACCATAATCTCTGCCTTCTGGAAGACTTAAACCTATCCCAATTATATCTTTCTCCCGTCCCCGTAGCAAGCTCTCAATGAATTAGCAAAAACCATTATGTAACAAGGAATTAATCACGCTTGATCATTATTGATCACTTTTGGTATTATCCTCCTGAATAGGTTTCCTAAACCGCGTGTCGCACGTTCGAATCGTGTCGGGGGCACCAAAATTTCCATGATGTGCGAAAAATATCTTGCCTATTTCTTTTCTAGTTTTGCTGCTATCTTGATAAGCGCTATTACCTCTGACTTGATCTTCTGATCCTCAATCTCCCTGAAATATTTAAGGAGTCTCTTCTCTGGGGAGGTCAAACCGCCATAGAGAGGGACATCCTCTCTTGTCTCCTGCGCATCCTTGAGGAAATAATCAATAGGCTCCCGGAGTATTGCGGCTATCCTTTGAAGCCTATCAATGCCGACCTGATTGATCCCCTTCTCATATTTCTGGATCTGCTGATATGAGACACCGACCAGCTCTCCGAGTCTTTCCTGCGAAAGACCCATCCCCCTTCTTCTCTCCCTTATCTTCATCCCGATGCTTTTGAAAATATGGATTTTTTTCATGGAGTGCACGATACATTAATCGGGACAAACTGTCTATAAACCATAGGTAGCATAAAAAATGCTTGACAATACCTATTAATGCTTGTATATATAGTATACATATACTTATTAATCATAATGATATTTCCTTGCCGGCATATAAGTTTAAATCGGTTATTTAATAAAGGAGGTTTGGTATGTCATGTAGATTCCTTGTAACCAGGACTAATGCTATCAGCCAGATGGGGCCTCCTGCCCCTCCCAAGGCGCATTATCTATGCGGCCTTAAGCTTGAGAATGAACAGCAAAGGTTTGTTGTGCACCACGTCCTATCTGAAAAGGGGATAGGAGGCCATTATGTGTCAGATTGTTGCCCTGTTGCATCCTCCGGTAAATGGCCTGATTGCCCATATTATAGAGATATATTATCTTAGATTATTATCTCGCCAAACCCCTTTCCTAAAAAAATAGTAAACATACATCTCCTAAATCTGCCGATAGAAATCTCAAATATCCCAGGCAGGGGCGTATTACAATACGCCCCTGCCTTAGTTCCCCTCCCGGTACATCATTGTGGTAAACCGCTATTAGAATAGGGGTTTAGACTAAAGGCTGAAGGGGTTAGGCTTCCTCGCTTCCTCGCTTCAGCCTAATGTTCTGGCATCTTAGTTGCATTGCATGCTTATCAGGTGATCGGTTAAAATAAGGCATTATCTTCGTACCTTTTAAGGAAGAGGGGGACCCCAGCATGAATGAAAAAAGACAGACCATAATGATAGTGGATGACGATGAGGGGATTCGGGACACCCTTGAGGCAATATTAAAGCAGCAGTACAACATTATAAAGGCCCCCGATGGAGAGACTGCCTTAAGGACGATCTCAGAGAAGGAGATCAATGTGATCCTTCTTGACATCAGACTTCCGGGGATAGATGGGCTTGAAGTCCTCCGTCTGGTAAAGGAGCGGTATGATAATGTAGATATAATTGTAATTACCGCTGTAAGGGATATAGAAACAGCTATCAAAGCGATAAAACTTGGGGCCTATCATTTCATTACTAAGGAGTTCGATTATGACGAGGTCCACGCCCTTGTAAACAAGGTCCTTTCCAAGCAGAGCGGTGAAAAGGAGATCCTCTATCTCAAGACAGAGATGGAGCAGTTTATCGATCAGGACTTTATAGTGGGATCGACCAAGAGGATGAGGGAAATATATGATACTGTGGCCAAGGTAGCCAAACTCCCTGCCACTATACTCATACAGGGTGAGAGCGGGACAGGAAAGCAGGTGATTGCAAGATATATCCACAAGGAGAGCAGGGAGGCAAATATGCCCTTTGTAACAGTAGACCTGGGCGCCTTGCCTGATACCCGTGTGGAATCTACGCTCTTCGGATATGAAAAAGGGGCCTTTACAGGGGCATACAAGCTGCATCTGGGTAAGTTTGAGCTTGCAGATGGAGGCACCCTTTTTTTGGATGAAATCGGTCATCTGAGACTTGACCTGCAGGGGAAGCTATTGAGGGCGATACAGGAAGGGGAGATCGAGCGGTTAGGAGGCAAAAAGACCGTTCATGTAAAGGTAAGGATTATAGCTGCAACGAATGTGGACCTCCAGAAAGCGGTGGCTAAGGGGAGTTTCAGGGAGGATCTTTTTTACAGGATCAACGTCCTTCCGATAAAACTGCCGCCCTTAAGGGAGAGGGTTGCCGACCTTCCGCAACTTATCCGCTATTTCATGGCTAAATACAGCAAAAAGTTTTCAAAGAGGGTAGATAAGATCATAGAGGGCGCCATCAATGCCTTATCAGACTATTCCTGGCCCGGGAATATAAGAGAACTTGAAAACCTCATAGAGAGACTGGTTGCTGTGGCAGATAAGAACTCTATATCAGAAGCGGATATACCCATAGAATATTATCTTTCCTGTCTTGCTGTACATAACCGGGAGGAGAGCCTTCTGGTTAAGGCATGTGATACCTTTGAAAGGAACTTTATTTTAAAGACACTTGAAAAGGAGAGGTGGAACAGACAGAAGACTGCCGAGACCCTGGGGATCCCCTTAAGTACACTGAAATTCAAATTGAGGAAGCTCCAGATCTATGATATTATATCGACCCGCAGGGAACTGAGAAGGAGGAGAATTGATAGAGAGGATATTGAAACCATTGAATAGGGTGCAACGCCTAATTATCTTCTTGTTTTTATCTTTTTGTTATACTTCGCCCTCAAACGGTGAAGAGGCCTATCTTGACATAAAGGTCTCTATACCAAGCAGGATATTAGAGCCGATCAGGGATGTATCAGGCTCCATCAGCGTTATTACACCGGAGAGGATTGAAGCGGAGGACGCTCTTATCCCGACAGAGGTCTTAAGGGATACCCCTGCTCTTATCACAAGGGAGTCAGGGACGATAGGCGAGCAGATGTTCGTGAGGCTCAGGGGCACAGAGGCGTTCCATACCCTTGTCTTGATAGACGGGATAAAGGTGAACTCACCCTTTAGAAGCATCTTCGATTTTGGCGACTTTCTGATGGGTGGCATTGAGCAGATAGAGATAGTAAGGGGCTCCCAATCTGCGCTCTATGGTTCAGAGGCGATAGGCGGCGTCATAGACCTCAAGACAAAGAGCGGTAAGACAGGCAGGGAGGCCTCGATAAAGGGCGAGGCAGGAAATAACAGTTCCTTCAGAGAGAACTTCCTAATGAGGGGGAGGGCTGATAAAGGCTACTACTCATTTTCTGCATCCAGGATGGATACAGAGGGTGATCTGGAAAGGGATAGGTTCCGGGGAACCACACTTTTAGGTGAGTTGGGATATAGTCCGACTATCGACTCGGACTTGAGGGTTACCACCCTATATAGTGAAAGCGAGAAGGAGTTAGGGACCGACCTCCTCTGTGATCTTTATGACCCTATTCTTCAAAAATGTATTCGTGTCAAGGTAGTTCCAGATGAGAATAATTTGGCAGAGAGGGATCTCTTCCTCTCCTCTGTCAAATTTGACCTAAATCCATACAAGTGGTGGCAGGTCTCGATAAGGGGATCGATCTTTGATTCAGGCCTTGAGAATGAGAACCCCGCGGATCCGGGAGGGGCCAATTCGAATGAGTTCTTTGAGGATACAGATACCAGGAGGCTTTCAGGGGAGATCCAGGCAAATCTCCATTTATCAGATTATGATATCGTTACCATGGGCCTCCTCCTTGAACGGGAAAAGGTGAGTGCAGATTTTAAGGTCCTCCTGATTGATGCCGAAAGGGATAACAGGGCATACTACATCCAGAACCTCTTTAAGATAAAAGATCTTTTTATTCTTCAGACAGGGGCAAGGCTCGATGACAATGAAGACTTTGGGTCCATTATCAGCCCGAAGGCATCAGCCGCATATATGATCGGCCAGACAGATACAAAGATCCGGGGAGGCTTAGGGAGGGGCTTTAGAGCGCCATCAATCCTGGAACTCGATTTTCCTTTTTTCGGGAATCCAAATTTAGATCCTGAGAGGTCAACAAGCTATGAGGCCGGTATAGATCAGTGGCTCTTTTCAAAAAGACTGATGCTGAGCGCCACATATTTCTATATATTAATAGAGGATCTTATACAGATAAGCCCGACAGGGGTTGATAATATCGGCGAGGCCACATCAAAGGGGGTTGAACTTGAGACAAGCATCAGGCCCTTTAATGCTCTTAAGCTTAGCGGTAACTATACCTATCTTAAGACCGAAGATAGGGTTACGGGTGAGGAGCTCCCCTTCAGGCCAAGGAATAAATGGAATTTAAGCCTATTATATGTTCCAACCCCGGCCCTAACCCTGAATATCGATCTGAATGTCGTATCAAGCCAGTCTATCGATGTAGATTTCATCGACCTAAATGGCAATCTGCTCTCCGGCAGTTCTCCGGGCTACACAAGGGTTGATCTGGCTGCCTCATACGACCTCTTTAAGAAAATAGGGTTTGTTAAGGATATCCAATTCTTTTTTAAGGTCAATAACCTCTTTGATGCGGAGATCATGGAGGTCCCAGGTTTTCCTGCTGCCGGGATCAGTATCCTTGCAGGGATAAAAACTTATCTATAGAGGCTAAGATCTTAACCTCTACGGCTAATATCTTGTCCATATAGTGATAAAACTTAATGTTATCAAATAGATATAAATAGCAATCAGCAGTAATTCGATCCTCAAAAAATAATATCTTACCCCTCATAGGTCCTGAATTTTGCGGAAGAGAAGGTTAAGGCTGAGGTTAAGGTTGAGGGAGAGCAAACTCCTGACTCTTGACTCCTGACTCGTGATCTGAGGCATCAGCCGAAGAATCTTAAACTTGCAACATATTGAAATCATTAGATTCTTCGCTTCGCTCAGCATGACAAAAAAGCGTATTTTCGTGATTATGGGACAGCCTGTCATTCCGATATATATCGATCTATTAATAAAGGTATCTCTTCATCTGGTATGCTTGTTGCTCATAATAATGAGACATGAAGACGTCAAGGTTCAATCTGGTGATACCAATAGAAGAAGATAACAACTATCTTATCTACAACACCCTAACCGGCGCACAGGTGATGGTGGACGAGAAGACCTTGGATATCATACAAGGGATTTCAGATAAGAAGGTTGAGGCTGAGGTTAAGGAAGAAACGGAAGAAGGGGGTCTCTCTTCTTTTGATGAATTAAAAGGGCTTGGAATAGTCGTTGATGATGAAATTGACGAGGGCCTTGAGCTTGAATACTGGTTTCAGCAGATCAAGTTCGACGCATCACTTCTTAATATAACCCTGCTTACCACATATGCCTGCAATCTCGCCTGCACCTACTGTTATGAGGAGGGGGTCGGATCAAAGGCGTCACTTGATCGTGATATGACAAAAGGGGTCATCGAATGGATTGAAAATAAGTTAGATAGGGTACGGCCAAGGGAACTTAGGATAAACTTCTTTGGCGGCGAGCCGCTCATCAATAAGGGGGCCATCAAAGATATAAGCCGGGAGCTTAAGGCATATACCGAAAAGAAGGGTATAGACCTTTCTATCTGGATCATAACTAACGGTATATTGTTGGACAAAGGGCTTATCAGAGATCTAGCGCCGCTCGGCCTCAAGAGGATAAAGGTGACACTGGATGGAAATAGAGAGCAGCATGATGCGAAGCGGAAATTTAAGAATGGGATGGGGACATTCGACATCATCATGGATAACCTAAAAGAGATATCCGGTCTTGTCCCGATATCGATTGGCGGGAACTATGATGATGAGACAAAGGGAACTATACCCTCCCTCCTCGATACAATTGTCGAATCTGGCCTAAAGGAGCATATCGCAGATCTAATATTTAAGCCTATCTTTGGCCATTCTGGCGAGGCATCCTGTAATCCATGCTCCTTTTCAGATACCAGTCCAGAAGATATGCTCTGGATAAGGGACGAGATAGCCGCAAGGGGGCTCAAGACAAGGGATGATATTGCGATCGGGCCATGCGATGCTATAAGGGAGAATAGCTTTACTATAGATCCCCTTGGCAAGATATATAAATGTCCAGGATTTGTTGGGAGGGAAGCATTTGTAATAGGCGATATAAAGTCAGGAGTCAGGAGTCAGGAGTCAGGAGTCAGAATGAATACCCTATTTATGACCACAGACCTATGGAGGGAGTGCGCTGATTGCGCCTATGTCCCGATCTGCGCAGGTGGATGCAGGGTATCTGCCGAGACCATGAAAGGGGACTTTAAGGAGAGGATATGCGAGAGGAGATACCTTGAGGGGATGGCGATGGGGATTGCTAACAAGGTTGAGGTTGAGGTATAACGTGTAGGGGCAGGCCCCTGTGCCTGCCCAGGGCGACCACAGGGGGTCGCCCCTACGAATAAAAATCGAGAGGAGGTGATGGCATGAAGATAAAGATCGTAAAGAAGGGGGAGATAAGGAAGCAGACCTTTTGTGGCATGTTTGTACATTAGTCAGAAATAGGCCTCATCAAAAAGTATATCCCCCTTCTTATTGACAGGGAGGGGGGAGATCTCTATTCTTTTGACATGAATAGGCCAGGCCCTTATCTCATACCCCTCCTTTTCTTCATACTTATCTCTACTATCTTACCTTCCTGTGAAAGATCAGAAGAGATTCCATTTGGGGACACCATCTATTTGGCAGATTACCAAAAACCGTCCATAATCAACCCTGTCTTGACAATCGGTACCATGTCAAGTGATCTTGCTGAGACCATCTTTGATGGCCTGATAAGGCGTGATGAGAATCTGGAGGTCAAGCCTCATCTGGCCCTGTCATGGGAAATCCTGGATAATGGGATGCGATGGAGATTCTATCTGAGAAGGGGCATCTTCTTTCATGATAAGATAGAACTGACATCAAGAGATGTAGGCTTCACATTTGAAAGGGTTAAGGACCCGAGATACAAAGGGCTATTCTTTTATCTATTCCAGGACGTAAAGGAGGTGATTGAAAGGGACAGGTATACCATAGACATTATCCTTACAAGGCCGAATGCCTCATTTATCAATAACCTTTCTGTCGGTATCCTGCCTAGGGATCTCTTGGAGAAGGAGGATCTATTAACTACAAAATTTAATTATCATCCTATAGGCACAGGGCCATTCAAGATCGTCAGGTGGGAAGAGGGGGAGATAGCCCTTGAGGCGAATAGAGACTATTTCCTCGGAAGGCCTTATCTGGATAAAGTGCTTTTAAAAATCTATCCTAACATGGAGGGGGCATGGGCAGGACTTATTAGGGGGGATACAGACTATTTTCCTGATCTAACCCCTGAGAATTTCAATATTCTTAAAAAGATCCCTGGTCTTAAGACCTATTCCTACCTGAAGCCCTTCTACTATATCTTGGCATTTAATTTAAGAAATGAGATCTTCAAGGATGAGAAAATCAGGCAGGCCCTAAATTATGCCGTAGACAAGGATAAGATCATAAAGGAGGTATTAAAGGGGGAAGGGATGATCGCAAAAGGCCCAATCTATCCAGGCTCATCATGGGCCTACGACAAAGAGATCTCCCTATATCCATATGATCCTCAGAAGGCGTTGAATTTATTAAAGGAGGCAGGATGGATCGATCATAATGGGGATCATATCTTAGATCGAAATGGTAAGGATCTTGAGTTCACCCTCCATATAAATAAAGGGGATAATATAAAGGAGAAGACGGCCCTTATGATCCAGGGACAATTTCTTGACCTCGGGATCATGATGAAGGTAAAGATATTTAATGCCGCCTCCTTAGACTTCCTTTATGAAAAGAGGTTTGATGCCTATTTCCCGGAGATCCTTGCCGCTGGTGATCCTGATATCGGCTATAGGTACTGGCACTCTTCCCAGATCAAAGATGGGCTTAATTTCTCCTCATATAAAAACCAGGAGATAGATAGGCTCCTTGATCAGGGGAGGAGCACAGAAGATATTAAAGAGAGGAAGGCCATCTATTATAGGTTTCAGGAGGAGATCCTGGATGACCCGCCAGGGATATTTCTTTTCTGGTCCAACTATCTGGTGGGTGTGCATAAGAGATTCAAAGGTGTTAAGATTACGGCTGCCGGGCCATTCAGCAATATAAGGGAGTGGTATGTACCAAAAGAGGAGCAGAGAGAAAAGAGAGATTACATAAAGGCAGTTAAATAAACCCTGGATTCCGTGTCAAGCACGGAATGACGACAAAAAAGGGATTTCCGGATGAATAGGGTCTCTTTAAAGCTTGCCATATTGCTTATCGCCTCATCCATCCTCCCGATGCTGATCTTCGGGATCATCTCAATTACCACCTCGACGGAGGCGAATTATAGCGCTGTTACTGAAGGAAACCTGTCTACCGCAAGACGGGCCGCTGAGCAGATAGACCAATATCTTGCAAATTCTACTTCTGTGTTAAAGGCCCTCTCAGAGAACATCTCAAAGACAGATCTTAAGCCCTGGCAGATAGAGAGGATGTTTAAGAACTATCTCCTTGAGTTTGAGAGATTTAAGGAGATCTCCCTCTTTGATCTTGGTGGAAGAAGGATAGCTACCAGCAGGTTTGATGATCTGGAAAGTGGTGGGCCTTCCGATGAGGTGAGGCTTAATGTGCTGGCCGGGGGGATCTACAGGTCTGAGGTCTTTATCTCGGAGGATCTTATGCCAATCATGCTCCTTGGCCTCCCGATAAAGAGGGTAGGCGAGATAGATGGGATCATGATCGCAAGGCTAAACCTAATAGCTATGTGGGACCTGGTTGACGGGATCAAGATAGGGAAGGATGGATATGCATTTGTCGTCTCAAGGGACGGGAGACTTATTGCCCATGGATCGGGCGATGCAAAGCCTGATGTCTTAAGAGCGATAGATATGAGGGGTATAGTGATCGTCCAATCAGCCCTGGGGAATAAGGAGGGTTGGGGGACCTATAAAGATAAAAAGGGGATCGAGGTAGTGGGCGTCTCCATACCCATAAGATCGCTAGGCTGGGGTTTAATTATAGAGCAGCCAACAAGAGAGGCATTCATAACGGCCAAAAAATTGTCCGAAAAATTGACTGTATTGATATTTCTTGTCCTTTTTTTGATGGTTGTCATGGGATACCTTGGTGGAAAACGGCAGATATTGGGGCCGATAAATGAACTTATCAGGGGAATAATTGCGATCTCAAAGGGCGACCTGGATGCCAAAGTAAGGATATCAACAGGCGATGAATTCCAGCAGCTAGGCGCCTCATTTAACACGATGACTGAACGCTTGAAGGACCTGGAGAAAGAAATAAGGTTGAATGAGAGATCGGTCTTCTTTGGAAAGATAGCAGCCGGCTTAGTCCATGACCTAAGGCATCCTGTGAGGAATATCGGTAATATGAGCATGTTAATGACGAGGATGTTCGGTGACGAAGGCTACAGAGAGAGATTCAAGACGACCGTGGAAAGGGAGTTAGACACTATAAACAGGTTCCTTGATGACCTGCACAACCTGACCCATCCGGCGGCTCTGACCA